>JAPKZM010000227.1 GCA_026393775.1 Candidatus Aminicenantota bacterium | reverse complement strand
ATGAACTACTTCTGGACCAAAGAAGAAGTACTGAGCAAGTTGGACAACGTCATGACTTCGGCTTTTCATGCCGTCAACGCCCTGGCTAAACAGAAAAAAGTGTACATGCGCGACGCGGCTTACATGATCGCTGTATCGCGTGTGGCCGATGCCTGCAAATGGCGCGGCTGGGTATAAACAGCAAGTAACGAAAAGGGGGCGCCCGGCGGCGCTCTCTTTTTTCTTTTAGGAACAGGGGGGGACGATGGATCATCCGCAAAATTCTATCGACAAGCTGCTCCATGACATGCGCGAAAGGGCCAAGGAACTGAATTGCCTTTACCAGGTCGAAGAATTGCTGACCAAGACCCATCTGCCGTTGGCCGAGATCTTCACCCAGATCATCCAGACCATCCCCTCCGGGTACCAATTCCCCGAAATTTGCCAGGTCAAGATCGTTTTCGACGATAAAACCTTCCTCAGCCCCGCTTTTAAGGAATCGCTTCGCGCCCAGAGCGCCGACATCAAGGTAGACGACAAAGTCATCGGCCACATCGAAGTCTCTTATACCAGCGAGGTTCCGAAGACTGAAGGCAGTTATTTTCTCAAGGAAGAGCACAAGCTGCTCAACACCGTCGCCGAGCGCATCGGCCGCACCATCCTGCATTTGAAGCTGGAGCAGGTTTCGCGCGAGTGGAAAACCGCCCAGAAGGACCTCAGCGAAAAAAACAAAAAAGAGTGGATGGTGATCATCGACCTGCTGCGGCGTACCGATCAGAACCTGTATATCCACCTGGGCCGGAAAATGGTTTATCATCTTTTCTGGAACGGGGTGATGGAGGCCAAGGAACTGCTAAAAACATTGAGCAAGGACCAGGACGACTCCCAAACCGAGATGAGCGACGACATGAACCGCCCCAGCCAGAAGAAATCCCAGTTGGAACTCCTGGAGCTCAGCGATATGACGTTCAAGATCGCGGCGCGATATTTGACCGATCAGGAAATATTGAGCCGCATCCAGAAATGGATCCAGGAAGACAAGGCCAGCTTCCTGAGCAAGGCCATCAACAATATCGACATGCCGCTGGTCGATGTCATCAACGCCATCACCCATTACCACTACATCTCGGGCGGCAACTACGAACTTTCACCCCCTATGGAAAAAGGACTGCGCGTTTCCCTGATCCGCCGTTTCTTTTCCGACCAGCTCGAATTCATCAATATCGCCAAGAACCACATCGAGGTCCGCCACTTTTACGACCTGGTGCAGAGGATCATCTATCCAGCCAATGGCTACGGCCGCCTGGGCGGTAAAAGCGCCGGGCTCTTCCTGGCCCAGAAGATCTTTTCCAAGCCTGGCGAATATTCAGAGATCCTGAGCGACCTGAGATTCCCCAAGACCTGGTACATCACCACTGATGCCATTATGAGCTTTCTCAGTTATAACAATTTGGAGGAAGTGAACGAGCAAAAATACAAGGAAATCGACCAGATCCGCCTGGAATATCAGAACGTGATCCAGCTCTTGAAAAACTCCCATTTTCCCATCGAGATCATCAAGGGCTTGTCCATGGCTCTCGACGACCTGGGAGACAAGCCGCTGATTGTGCGCAGCTCCAGCTTGTTGGAAGATCGAATGGGTACTGCGTTCTCCGGGAAATACAAAAGCTTGTTCCTGGCCAACCAGGGGACCAAGCAGGAAAAACTCGATGCCCTGACCGATGCCATCGCCGAGGTCTATGCCTCGATTTTCGGCCCCGACCCGATCGAATACCGGGCCGAGCGCGGACTCCTCGACTTCCATGAGGAAATGGGTATCATGATCCAGGAAGTGGTCGGCCAGAAGGTGGGTGATTACTTCTTCCCCGCCTTCGCCGGCGTTGCCTTCAGCAACAACGAGTTCCGCTGGTCTTCACGCATCAAGCGCGAAGACGGACTGGCGCGCATCGTGCCTGGCCTGGGCACCCGGGCGGTGGACCGCGTCAGCGATGACTACCCGATCCTGATCTCCCCGGGCATTCCCAATCTGCGCGTCAATGTCACCGCCGAGGAGACGATGCGCTACTCCCCGAGGCGGATCGACGTCATCAACCTGAAGACGTGCACTTTCGAAACCAAGGAGATCCCTGCCTTGCTGGAGGAGTGCGGCCACGAATACCCCGGGATAGAAAAAATCGTCTCCGTGTACGAGGATGACCATATCCACTCCCCCTCGGCCTTCGCGCTCGATTTCTCAAAGCACAACCTGTTCGTCACCTTCGAAGGTTTGATCTCACGCACCCCGTTCATCAAGCAGCTGCAGACGATCCTCAAAACACTTCAGGAAAAAATGTGCACTCCGATCGACATCGAGTTCGCAGCCGACGGCAAAAACCTTTATCTCCTCCAATGCCGGCCGCAGAGCTCCACCGCCGGCAACGTGGCCAGCCCGATCCCCAAGGACATCGCCGAGGAGCGCATTGTTTTTTCTGCCAACCGCTACATTTCGAACGGCAAGCTGCCCGACATCACCCACATCGTGTATGTGGATCCGGAAAAATACAGCCTGCTGGAAAAAAGCGAAGACATGCTTGAGATCGGGCGCGTGGTCGGTAGATTAAACAGCCTGCTCCCCAAACGCCAGTTCATCCTGATGGGGCCCGGACGCTGGGGCAGCCGCGGTGACATCAAGCTGGGCGTGCCGGTCACCTATTCGGATTTCAACAATACCGCCGCCCTGATCGAGATCGCCCGCAAAAAAGGCAATTACGTCCCGGAGCTGTCCTTCGGAACCCATTTTTTTCAGGACCTGGTCGAATCATCGATCCGTTATTTGCCGCTCTATCCCGACGACCCGGGCATAGAGTTTAACGAAAAATTTCTACTTGAGACACGCAACTACCTGCCCGATATCCTGCCCGAATCGGCCGCCCTGGCCACCACCGTTCACGTGATCGATGTTCCCCAGGCGACCGGCGGCAAGGTCCTGCGGGTGGTCATGAACGCCGACCAGGGAGAAGCTCTGGGTTTCATTGCCACGCCGCTTACGGTCAGCGACGAAACGGGAGATAAAAAAGAACTCTCGGAAACCGCCAGCGATGACCATTGGCACTGGCGATTGCGCATGGCCGAACGAATCGCCAGCCAGCTTGACGGCAGCCGCTTCGGCGTCAAGGCCATGTACGTGTTCGGCTCCACCAAGAATGCCACCTCCGGCCCCGGAAGTGACATCGACCTGTTGATTCATTTTCGCGGTTCAGAAGACCAATTGCAGCAATTGATCCTCTGGCTTGAAGGTTGGAGTTTGTGCCTGGCGGAAATCAATTACTCACGCACCGGCTATAAATCCGATGGATTGATCGATTACCACATTTTGACCGACGACGACATCGCCAAGAAATCGAGCTATGCGGTAAAGATCGGGGCGATTACCGACGCCGCGAGGCCATTGACTTTAAAAGCACCCATGCTGGGGTGAGTTTTTAGAGCAAACGCCTGATCGCCTTTCCCGGATTCGCCGGATCGAAGCAGACAACCGCCATTTCAGGCCCGTCGTGGGCAGCTGAAAACGCATGGGTGCGGCCGATTTTCTCTTGCCATGACCCCGTTAATCTGGCCGATTCGTGGACATGGCCGTGCAGGGTGATCAGAGGCTGTCGCTCTTGAATGAAGCGCTTGATGGCGATGCTGCCCACGTGCACATCCAGGGGAGCATGCTCCACAAAATGATTGTCGAGAGCAGCGCGATCCAAATGGGTCTGGTACGGAGGAGCATGAAAAAGAAAAACAGCCTTTTCCAGTGCATCTCCGGCACTGAGGTTTTCAAGATCGTTTTGGATGGTATGGTCGTGAATTTCATTTTCACTCAGCTCAGACGTCAAACGGCCCTCTTCGGGCGCCAGCGCCCCGGGATCGACAAAATGGGATATATCGTATCGCTCCCAGTCTTTTAAAACGAAAGGTGTCGGCGGCACGCAGGCATAGCCATAGATCTGGTAATCCATGAAGGCAACTTTGCGGTTATGCATATACTTCCAGATGTTTTCCTGTTCATGGCGCAGAACAACGGTTTCTTCTGTCCGGGCATCATCGTTGCCCAGAATAATAAAAAACTGCGGGAAATTGGTTTTAAGTTCTCTTTTCAGTTTCAGCAATTCGGGCGCCAGGAAATCGTCTATAAAACTGTTAGCGAAAAATTTATTCCCCGTAAAATGCAATGACCCCGACGGCAAAAGGTCGCCGCCCAAAAAAACCACCAGCGGAATGTCCGCCTTGATCGCAGAAAAAAGTTTCCGGTAACCCGTTTCCCAGCCATGCAAATCACTGACAAAATAAAACGGATAATATTCCTTGCTCATCACGAAACCGCGGCTTCGGGTTTTAATATAATACCTTGCCCCTTACGTCCGTCAATCATTACTTGTAGCGGTTGAGTCAAACGCACATGTTTCAAGAATGGAGTTTCGCTGTTTACTGGCAGTGATTCGAGCCAGGGCCAATCCATGAATCCCTGGTCGCGATTCAGGGGAACGGTAAAGTAACCGATGCGCAGCGAAGTCATGTTCTGAAAAAAATGAGACCCCTGCGACGGGTCCACGTTCATGTTCGGCAGACACACCTCCACCACCACCTTCACGCCGCTGATCTGGCTCCATTTAACCGGGATCCCCAGCCAAGGGTCGGTGCTTCCCCATCGTCCCGGCCCGATCAGCAGATAGGGTGCATTTTCGGTTCGCAATTGCGAATTGAGCTTGTCGACCTCGTCCGCGATTTGCGGGCTTTTGCCGGCATCAAAAACGGCGGGTTTTACAAAAACTATATCCTTGATCGAATGAGAGACCCCGTTGCCCAAAACCTGGCTGCTGTAGCATAGAGCGGATTCCTTTTGCATTTCCGCCAATTCCACTTTGACCAGTTCATCGCTGACCACCAACGGCCGCACCTGTAAAATACTGAAGACGGCAGGAAAGACATCAACCTCATCCAGGGTCGCGGCAAACTCCATTTCCACCGGACAATCCATGGCCTGGCTGCTCAAATTGAGCAGGCGCTCCAGTATCTTGGCCAGAGGAAAAATCCCGTTTTTCAGAATATGGGCGAAATTGATTATCCGGGGCCCGGAAAAACTGATCCCGTCATAAACGGCATCATTCTCGCGGGAATAGGTTGAAGCCAAATATTGCAAAACGCCGTCTTTTTCCGCCCTCTCAAGCCCCTGCTTGACCAGATACTGGTCTTCCTCCAAAAAGGCGATCGACGCGATATGCTTCATGGAAATAGCATAAAAATCCCGTTGTGAAAAATTGAACATATCCTTGATGCTGGGAAATTGCGGCAGGATGCCGGCGTAGGCCGGAGTGAAGCGCAGCGAGACCCCGCCATCGACAACGGTTTTTCCAAGCCCCAAGGCGACGTTCACAACTCCGTCTTCCGGCTTGGCTTGGCCGACTGGATAATAGTTGTAGGAGCGCGCTACGCCTGAAAAATCGGGATAAAAACAGTCTTGATGCAGGGTACCGACAACGGGTTGGATGACCACAGCCATTTTTTCATCTTCGATGCGATGGGTTGTGCTGTTGATGTATGATTTGGCTTGGCGGCAAAAAGTAGATGCATAAACAAATTTTATGGCGTTGACCAAATTGAGAAAACGGATATCATCGCCATATTGATCATTGGAAAGCATTTTGGTGGCATAGATCCCGGCAAATGGCAGATAAAGAGAATCCTCCAGCAAACTTGAAGAACGGACCGCAAGAGGAACGCGAACGTTTTTGACAAAATCGCGTAGATCGCCGACCATCTTGGCCGGCAAACTGGCATTGATAAAACGATTGATGAGCTGATTATCGGAATGATCTTCCACGGCGAAAGAGAGCAGATCGTTCTCCCTCATGAAATCATCAAACATGTCCGTCCCGATGACCACCGTGCGGGGAATGGCAATCGCAATTTTTGCAAATTCGGCCAAATCAAAATAATTGGCCAGAATGCGATCCAAAAACGCCAAGCCTCTGGCCTTGCCGCCGATCGACCCGCCGCCGATGATGCTGAACTGCGAATAATCTTCATGAAAATACCTGGAATAGGCCACGATCGATCCCCGATGACTGGCGGTGCGGGAAGCGGCAATAATTTGTTTTAATTTCCCGCCTATGCCGGCAAGCGGAGCCGGAGCTTGCCTGAAATATTCCTGAATGGCATCGGCAAGCGCGAATTCGGTCCTGGCCCGCAGCCAGCGATCCAGGTCACCGCGATCCATCAGTTCGCGTAAAGAGGAGTCCGGCAAGTCGCCAAGAATGGAGAAAAGTTGATTGATATTCGCAAACTTGCTCACGGATGCCGTTGGAGCATCTTTGATTTCCAGTTCGCCAAAACCAAAAGAGGATAAGAGGAATTGCTTCAAATCCCGCATCAGAGTCGGTGAATTCTTGGATACGAACCCGATGCCGATCTTGGCCGCCATGGTTTCGGCAGCCGGTTCGCCGCTCTGCAGCACAACGGGAAGATTGGGCGATTCGGAGAGCGCCTTTTCAATGAACGAGAAACCGGCGCTAGGGTTCAGGATTTTATTTTGGGGAAAGCTGGAATCGGTAATTATACCCAGCAAGTGGCCCTTGTACTTTTCGAAAAGTTCCGCCGCCTCCTCGTATGAAGTCGCCAGTTGAACGCGCGGGCGGCCATTTTGACGGAGGCGCTTTTGCGTGAAAGTAAGATCATCTTTGAGCGAGTGCTCGTTCAATTCACGCAAAAGCGAAAAAACCATCGGCAAATACGACGAATAGAAATCAATGGCATCCTCGATCAACAGAATGGCTCGCATGCCGTGGATTTGCAAATCATGGATGGCGTTCTTTTTGTCCTCGATATACTGCAGGATGCCCAGCAAGATATGCCCGTCCCCCTGCCAGACAAAAATCCGCTCCAGCGCCGTTCCATCATCCATTTCCAGCATTCTTTTAAGTTCAGGAGTATTGAACGCCAGACCGATAACCGGAAGGGCCGGATCAATTTCTTTGACCAAGCGGCCAAAGGTGAATGGGTCCATATCGCCCAAACGCATGACCGCAATGACCAGGTCAAATTTTTCATTTGTCAAGGCTTGGAGCGCGTTCTCGCCGCCGCTTATCCTTACGAATTGCGGGATATAACCGAAATTCCATTGCTGATAGAACTTCAAAAGCAGCTCTTGCAAACGACCGTCTTCCTCGATCATGAAATAGTCATAAAGGCTGGCCACCAACAAAAATTTTTTGACCTGATAGGGCTGACGATGAATCCGTTCAGTCGAAGAGGATCCGCCGCCTTCAGATAAAAGGCCTATCTCAGCCAATCGGCCATTCGCATTCTCAGCCAAAAAAACCTCCTGAGCAAATCATTTCCGCTCCACAGGACAAGTTGCAGCGCGCTTTTTTTGCTGAATTAATTTTCACTGTACTTATTTTTTATAGCCCTCAGCACATCATAAATGGAGAAAAATATGTCCACCAATTCAGGATCAAAGTGCTTCCCCTTCTGATCCCGGATATGCTGCAGGACCTTCTCCTCGGGCCAGCTGTCCTTGTATATTCGTTCCGAGGTCAACGCATCATACACATCGGCCAGGGCGACGATCCGTGCCGCCAGGGGAATTCCCGCCCCCTTTTTCCCCGGCCCGGAGCTACAGTTCTCGGCAAATAAATCGGTGATTTCTCCGGGGTAACCCGTCCCATCCCACTTTTCATGATGGTTCAGGGCAATTTCCGCCGCCATGTCATCCCAATCCGAGGTGGAATCCTTGAAGAGCCGAGCGCCAAGGATTACATGCCCCTTCATCTGCTTGAACTCGTCAGCGCTTAAAGGACCATTTTTTTTCAGCACCAAATCGGAGATGGCAACCTTGCCGACATCGTGCAGCATAGCCGCGATGCGCAAAATGTCGCGGATCCTCTTTATTTCATCTTCGCTTTTCCGATTGTTCAATGCCCAGGCGCTGTAAATCTCAATGGCATATGCGGCAACGCGATTGACATGGGCTCCGGTTTCTTCGGGATCATGCAATTCGGCGATTTTAATCATGCGCAGGATGATCTCACGGGTCATCTTGGCCTTTTCAATGCTGGTGGCCGCGTGATTGGCGAAAAAGGAAACCACCAATTCGTCTTCATTGCTGAAAGGGATAACGGAGTTATTTTCGTCCGTGGCGTTTATAATCTGCATGATCCCGATCAGTTTACCGTAGGGGGTGATCAAGGGAACGGTCAGGACCGAACAGGTAAGGTAGGCGGCCGACTCATCGAACGAACGGTTGAATTTGTAGGGGACGGCTTGAGGCAAATGGTACGCATCGGCGATAATCAGAGGTTTCTTGGTCAGTGCGACATATCCGGCCATGGATTGGTCATTGATTTCCAGGCTATGGTTCTGATAAAGATATTTTTTGCCGCTCTCCTTTCGCGTGAGGGTATCGTTCTGGACAAAATTGATCCGCAATTTTTGATTTTCAAGCAAATATATCGAGCCGGCATCGGCCCGCGAAAATCGCCGGGCTTCAAACAGGACCCGGTCCAGAAGCGAGTCGATATCCTTGATCTGATTCAGAGCTTCGCTGATGGATAAAATTGCCGTTACCCTGTTTTTCTTTAAAGCACTGATCATGTGTTTTCCGCAATCATTATACGATTGCCCCGTTACCCCGTCAACCGCCCGGGCCTCCGTGAGCGCCATGCGGCCATGTTTGCCAATATTCCCGATTTAACGGTAAAATGCTTGCATGGGGAACGAAAGCGGCTTCAATGATTTTCACTGCCACCTGGACGATGAATGTTTTGAACAAAATTGGCGGCAAATTGTCGAGCGCTGTTTTTCCAGGGGAATGGCCAATATCATATCGGTGGCCGACCCATTTAAAAAAACATCACTGGCAAAGACAGAAGAAATATTGGCCTATCATCCCAACATCTATGCGACCTGCGGAGCCCATCCCCACCAGGCCGATCAGTACTCGCCTGAAATCGAAAAACAATTTTTCGCTTTTTACGATCAAGTCAAATTGTTGGCCATCGGCGAAACAGGGCTCGATTTCCATTACAATTTCGCGACCCGCGAGAATCAAAAGAAAACTTTCAGAAGGCAAATAGCCATTGCCCGCGAGCTGAATCTCCCGTTGGTAATCCATTCCAGGAACGCCGAGGCCGAAGTCCTGGAAATACTTCTGGCTGAAAAATTTTCCTGCCCGGTGGTGTTTCACTGCTTCACCGGGAATCGGCGTGATGCCGAAAAAATTTTGCAACAGGGCTACGGCATCTCAATTTCCGGAATAGTTACTTTTAAAAAAGCGAACGAGCTCAGGGAGATCGTGAAAATCATTCCTTTGTCCCAGTTGTTCACTGAGACCGATTCCCCTTATCTATCGCCCGAACCCAGGCGCGGTGAAACCAACACGCCGCTCGGCGTGATCGAAGTGGTGCAGCAGGTAGCCGCCATAAAAAATTTGCCGGAGGCGCAGATCAATGCCGCGGTGGCTCAGAATTTGTTGAGCTTTTTGGCAAAAAATTAATCGGCTTCCTTGGTTACTTTTTCGATGGCCACCAGCCGGTCGCCGGGTTTCAGGTTGATCAGTTTGACTCCCTGCGTCGCCCGGCCCTTGGAGCGGATTTGCAGAGCGTCTTGTTTATTCAAAATGCCCTTTTCCGAACAAAGGATAATTTCACAGTCGTCCTCATGCAACGTGACCAGCCCGATCACCTTGCCGAGTTTTTCGGTGATCTTGATGTTGATCAATCCTTTGCCGCCCCGTTTTTGCAGGCGATAGAGGGATAAGTCTGATTTTTTTCCGAAGCCGTTTTCGGTCACGGTCAGGATGTGCTTGCCTTTTTTGTCGATCACATCGGCGCCGACCACAAAATCATTTTTGGCCAATTTGATGGCCGTTACCCCGCGCGCTCCGCGGCCCATGGCGCGGACATCTTTTTCGTTGAATTTCAGGGCTTTGCCGAGATAGGTTCCCAAGATAATTTCGTTTTTGCCGTCCGTGATCTTGGCTTCGAGAAGCATGTCCCCGGCTGGGACTTCGGCCGCGATGATGCCGTTGATGCGCGGGTGCGAAAAGGCGGAAAGCGCGGTTTTCTTTACGAAGCCAAGCTTGGAAAACAGCACCACGTATTTGTCCTCGGAAAATTCTTTGATATTGATGACCGAGCAGACCTTTTCCTCAGAACCGATGCCGATCAGGCGGTTGATGGGCTTGCCGCGGCCCGCGCTGTCAGCTTCCGGGATGTCATACACCCTGATCCAGAACATGCGGCCATTTTCTGTGAAAGCCAAAATGTAATCATGGGCCGAAGCGATAAATACCCGCGAAATAACATCTTCTTCCTTGAGGCCGATCCCCCGCTTGCCCATGGTGCCCCGGTGCATGCTCCGGTAGGAACTGAGCGTCGTCCGCTTGATATAGCTGTTGCGGGTATACGAAATGACAAAATCCTCGTCCTTGATCATGTCTTCGATTTTGAATTCGGAGAGTTGTTTTTCAACGATAACGGTCCGGCGCGGATCGGCAAACTGTTCGCTGACCTTGCGCAGTTCCTCTTTGATCAGATTCAACACCAGGCGTTCACTGGCCAGAAGCTCCTTCAAATAATTGATCAGCTTGATCAGTTCAATGTATTCATTCTCCAGTTTTTCAACTTCCAGCCCCGTCAGACGATACATTTGCATATCGAGGATGGCGTCGGCCTGGACCTGGGTCAAGGGAAGTTTTTCGGTCAAACTGGTGCGCGCGTCCAGGCGGTTCTTGGAGGTGCGAATGATCTTGATCACCAGGTCGAGTTTCCCCAGGGCGGTCTTCAAACCCTCGATGATATGGGCGCGCTTCTCGGCCTTGTCGAGTTCGAACAAGGAGCGGCGCCGGATGATCTCTTTGCGATGGCCTAAAAAATAATTGAAGTAATCGATCAGATTGAATTGCTTGGGCTGCTGATTGACGATTGCCAAAAATATCATCGAATAGCTGGCTTGCAGCTGCGTGTGTTTGAAAAGGGCGTTCAGAATCACTTCGGGAATTTCGTCTTTTTTTATTTCGATGACCATGCGCAGGCCATCCCGGTCGGATTCATCGCGCAGGTCGGATATGCCATCAATTTTCTTATTTTTGACCAACTCGGCAATGCTTTCCAATATTTTAGCCTTATTGGTTTGGTAGGGAATTTCGGTAACGACAATTTTCTGTCGGCCGCGGGAATCGGTTTCGATCACCGATTTGGCTCGAACGACGAAACTTCCCCTGCCGGTTTCATATGCGGTGCGGATCATGTCCTGGCCGAAGATAAAACCGCCGGTCGGAAAATCGGGACCGGGCATGATCTTCATCAGTTCCGTTGTGCTGGCATCAGGGTTATCTACGTAATGGATGAAGGCTCCGACCAGTTCGCCCAGATTGTGGGGCGGGATGGCCGTAGCCATGCCTACGGCGATACCCGACGTGCCGTTTAAAAATAAGGTCGGCAGCAGGGAGGGGAAAATCACCGGCTCGGTCAGGGAGCCGTCGTAATTGGGAACGAAGTCGACCGTGCCCTTGTCCAGGTCGTTGAGCATCTCGTTGGCAATCTTCTGTAGCCGGGCCTCGGTATAACGCATGGCCGCCGGCGAGTCGCCGTCGATGGAACCGAAGTTCCCCTGGCCGTCGACCAGAGGGTAGCGGAGCGAGAAATCCTGGGCCATGCGCACTATGGTATCGTAGATGGCGGCGTCTCCGTGCGGATGGTATTTGCCCATCACGTCGCCGACGATGCGCGCCGACTTCTTGTAGGGCTGATTGAAATGCGAGCCGGTCTGGTGCATCGAATAAAGGCAGCGTCGATGAACGGGCTTCAGTCCATCACGGATGTCGGGAATAGCCCGGCCGATGATCACACTCATCGAATAATCCAAATAAGAAGTTTGCATCTCGTTCTCGATGGTGACTTCTTCAATGTTCAGCTTCTTCTCTTTTTCCTTTTCTTTTTCTTCCATCGTCGTTCCTTATATGTCGAGGTTCCGGACGTTCAAGGCATTGTTCAAAATAAATTCCTTGCGCTTGGAGGCATCGTTGCCCATCAAGGTATCAAAAATAACTTCGCTTTCCTGGAAGTCGTTCACGGCCACCTGCAGCAATGTCCGGTTTTCCGGATCCATGGTCGTTTCCCACAATTGTTCCGGGTTCATTTCACCAAGCCCCTTATACCGTTGAATGGACAAGCCTTTTTTCAGCCGTTCGAACAGGAAAGCGACCAATTCCTTGCGGTTTTCAACGGTATAATTTTCCTTGCCGATCATCACATAGTAGGGTGCGGGCGGGACCTCGGCCAGTTTTTCATATATTTCGTGGATGTCGGAAAATTCGGGCCCGGTTAAAAAGGCGTGGTCGATGACCCTGCCGGTTTTTACGCCGTTGAATTCAAATTCGATGTCCAGGACATAGGTGGCATATTCTTTATCGAATTTTATTTCCACATTTTTGCACAGGGAATTTTCCTGCAATTTTTTGGCCAAACGCATGGCCCTTTCCTTGGTTTTAAAATCATTTTCGTTCTTAATGATTTCAATGAGCTTTTTAGTCAAGGAGCGCGGCATTCCCCGTCTTTCCAAATTATTCATTAGCAGATTCTTTTTATGAACCAGCTTGACGAATTTTATCAATTTCTGGCCTTTCAACAATTCTTCCTTGAATCCTTTCTGGTAAAGAATAACCTCGTCGCCGATCTTGGCAAACAGATAGTTTTCCAGTTCCTTTTCGTTTTTCAGATAGGCTTTTGTTTGTCCTTTTTTTATCAGGAACAATGGCGGCTGGGCCAGATACAGATAACCCTTGTCGATCAACGAGTGCATCTGCCGGAAGAAAAAAGTCATGATCAGGGTGCGGATATGGGCGCCGTCCACATCGGCATCGGTCATAATGATAATTTTATGATAACGTATTTTTTCAATGTCATAATGTTCTTTGCCGATGCCCACCCCCAGGGCGGCGATCATTTTTTTTATTTCATCGCTTTCGAGCATTTTGGTCGTGGATGCTTTTTCCACATTGAGTATTTTGCCTTTCAAGGGCAGGATGGCTTGAAAGCGCCTGTCCCGGCCTTGTTTGGCGGAACCGCCGGCCGAATCTCCTTCGACGATGTACAATTCGCTTTCTTCGGGGCTCTTGGATTGACAATCAGCCAGCTTGCCCGGCAAGGTGGTGTTTTCCAGCAAGTTGGATTTCCTGACCAGATCCTTTGCTTTTTTGGAGGCTTCCCTGGCCTTGGCTGCCAGTAGGACCTTGTTGATGATCGCCCGGGCGACAGGCAAATTATCATCAAAATAATCGCCGAGTTTTTTGTTGACGAACGACTCGATGATCCCCTTGACGTCGGAATTTCCCAATTTGGCTTTTGTTTGCCCCTCAAACTGGGGATCTTTGATGCGGATGGAAATCACGGCCGTCAACCCCTCGCGCACATCATCACCGGAAAAGCCTTCTTTGCAATCCTTGATTAAATCGTTGGCTTGGGCAAAATTGTTTATCGTGCGCGTGATACCGGATTTGAAACCGGACAAATGGGTTCCGCCCTCGATGGTATTGATATTGTTGACAAAGGAAAAAATGGTGTCGTTGTAGGAACTCCCATATTGAAAGGCGATCTCGATTTCAATGTCTTCTTTTTTTGATGACAGAAAAATAGGCGAAGCATGGATTTTTTCCTTCGCTCCCACCAAGTATTTGACGTATTCAACAATGCCGCCCTTGTAATAAAAGGTCTCCTTTTTGTCCACCCTTTCATCGTTCAAGGTGATGGTCAGGCCCTGGTTCAGGAACGCCAGCTCTCGCAGGCGCCGGGATAAAATACTGGATGTAAATTCAACCGATTCGAAAATTTCCTCGTCGGGCCAAAACGTAACCTTGGTTCCCCGCTTGCTGGTCTTGCCGATCTTGGTCAGTTCGGTCACCGGTTTGCCGTATTCGTATTTTTGTGAATAAATGCTTCCGCCCCTCTTGATTTCCAATTCCAGTTTTGCCGAAAGGGCGTTCACGACCGATACCCCCACCCCGTGGAGACCTCCGGACATTTTATAGCTGTCCTTATCGAATTTCCCGCCGGCATGCAAAGTGGTCATGACCACTTCAGCGGCGGTTTTCCCCTCTTCCTTGTGCATGCCTACCGGGATGCCGCGGCCATTGTCGCTGACCACGACGGAATTATCAAAACGAATGGTCACATCAATCTGATCGCAAAAACCGCCCATGGCTTCATCGATCGAATTGTCCACGACCTCATAAACCAGGTGATGCAACCCGGAAGAGCCGGTGCTGCCGATATACATGGCCGGGCGAACCCTGACCGCCTCCAGCCCTTCCAGAACTTTTATGTTTTCTGCTGTGTACGAATTATCTTCGAAATTGGCGTTGGTTTTGTCCACCATAATTCTCCTTTCCGAGTTCGAACAAATTCTCGAATTTTTCATTCTTTAACACGGAAGTTGCAATGATCTGCATCTGGGGAAAATGGTCAATGAGAAAATTCAAATTTTTTTCATCCATGGCCACGTCATAGTCGTCAATTAAAAAGACCGGGAAATCATTTTGAAAGCGATTAAACAAATTGATGAAGGCCAGATAAACGATGAGGAGATGCTTCTTCTTTTCCCCCGATGAAAACAATTGCAATTTTTTCCCTGAAACCATAAGGGCAAAGCGGTCCCGTTGCGGGCCCAGCAGAGACCGCCGGCACCTGATCTCCGAATTTTTCATCAGGGACAAATCGTTAAAAATAGACGATTCCGAAATTTCGCGATTGAAAAGCAGGGCGGGAAAATATTTGATTTCTAATTCTGATGCGAAAGCATCTTTTAATTCACCGTTCAATTGGTTTATGAAGTTCATCCTTTCTTTGACAATTTCAAATCCTGTTTCGGATAACAATTTATTCCAACTGTCCAATTCGGAATTATTTATTGGTTTAGCCAATTTTTTCAGCAAATTATTCTTTTGCTTTACCAGGTGATTATACTGCAAAATATGGTGTAAGTAAAGGGCGTGTACACCAAATATGAAGCGATCGATCATTTTTCTGAAAAAGGGGTTGTGGTCGATGAATAAATTATAGTTCAACGAAGAAAAGAAGAGAGGATATAAATATTTCCCGATCTC
>JAPKZM010000283.1 GCA_026393775.1 Candidatus Aminicenantota bacterium | reverse complement strand
GTGGTTCAGCGCCGCCGCAGCTTGCGCTTCGCGCTCGAAACGCAGCCGCGCATCCTTGTCAACGGTCAGGTGCATGGGTAAAAATTTGAGCGCCACCTTGCGCTCGAGCTTGGTGTCTTCAGCGAGATAAACTTCTCCCATTCCGCCACGGCCAAGTTCCTGAATTATTTTGTAATGGGAGACAGTTTTTCCTATCATGGCCGTCTGATCGAAGGCCGGGCGGACAGGTCCCCCTGGCCGATCTTCTCCAGGATGTGGTAGTGGGAAACGGTTTGGCCGATCATTTTTTGTCACTCGTGGGAACATTCATGCGTCGCACCAGATCATCAAAACGTGGGTCACCGTGGAGGGGCGCATAGGCGAGGTTGTCACAGATCCAGGGAAGGAAGCTCATGCGTGCTTTGTATGTTTCCTCAAGCCAGTGGAAGGCTTGATCCTTTTCACCCAGGGTGGCGTAAGTCTCAGCCAGAAACCACCCTGCCCAGTCGCCCGTTGCCTCGGGTTTTTCCGCCAGGAACTTGGCCAGCAACTTTCGCGCCTCATCCTTGCGGCCGGCCTGCGCATAGGTCCGGGTGAGAGACCATCTCCAATCCGGGTCGACGGCAGCCAGCTTCTGGTGCGCGGCAATGGCCTCTGTATACATCCCTTTCTCTGCCAACGCGACTCCCAAAACGTGAAGCCCCTCATTGAAATTGGGATTTAGTTCGAGCGCTTTCCGGGCTTCTTCGATCGCTTTGTCATTTTGTCCCGCCCACCAAAATTGCCATCCGCGATCCGCATAGAAGAGTGGCGTGAGGGGTTCCGCCTCTTGCGCCCTCTTCATTTCCGCCAGGGCTTCATCCCGGTGTCCGATCAAGAAAAGGTACCACGAATACCAGCGAAGCGCCTCGCCGATAGTCGGGTTGAGCTCCAGGGCACGCCGCAGGTCCTTTTCCGCGCCCGTGAAGTTCCAGTCCGAGCAAAGCTTGATCATGCCGAAAGCCAGGTACATTTCCGCCAGCGGCTCGCCGCCCAACTCCTCCGCCTGGCGCGCAGCCGCACGCGCTTGGGCGAAGGCATCTGGGTGCCGCTCATGACCGATCAGGCTGTACCCGAGAGCCAGCCCGGCAAAGGGCAGGGGATTCGTCGGGTCTTTTTCGGTTGCTTTTTTGAGATAAGCCAGCCCCTTTTCAAATCCTTCCGGGGTCATTTGATTCAGGTAAAACTTTCCCTTGAGATAGTCCTCGTAGGCCTCGGGATTGATGGGGCGGGCGCTTGCCAGGCGTGCCTGCTCCAGCGGGGTCAGCTGGACCTTGATTCCCCGGGCGATGGCCAGAGCCACCTCGTTCTGCACAGCCAGCACGTCGCGCAGGTCGCGCTCGTATCTCTCCGCCCACAGGTGGGTATCGGTTTTGGCATTGATCAGCTGCGCGTTGATCCGCACCCGTTCCCCGCTGAGTTGCACCGAACCCTCAATCACCCCGTCCACGCCCAAGGTGTCCGCGATCTCGCGCAGGGATTTCTTGCTTCCCTTGAACTGCATCACGGAAGTCCTGGAGATGACCTTGAGCGAGGCGATTTTGGCCAGGTTCGTGATCAGCTCTTCTGTCATGCCGTCGGCGAAGTATTCCTGGCTGCTGTCGCCGGAAAAATTGACAAGAGGCAATACCGCCAGGGATCGAATCATTGACGCTTCCGGTTTCTTCTGGAGAAGAGGGAGCACGCCGCTAACAGTAAGGATGACCAGCATTCCGAGTAAAGCCATGCCGGAGTAGAGATAGATCTTTTTTATTCCGAAGATTTTCTCTCTGGCCCACCCCTGTCTGGCTTTGAGGGGCTTGAGACCCTCAGCCACAGCCTGCAGGTCGGCCAGAAACTCTGCTATGGTCTGATAGCGTTCGGTCGGGTTCTTGGCCAGCGACTTGCTAACGATGCCCTCAAGGCCCGCGGGCATGTCGGGGCGGGCTTTGGCCAGCGGCTTCGGCTCCTGGTTGAGGATGGAATAGACTACCGCCTGCATGTATTCGCCCTGGAAAGGCGTTTCGCCTGACAGCATCTCATAGAGGATGACGCCCAGCGACCAGATGTCGGAGCGCTGGTCGACTTCCTTTCCCATTGCCTGTTCGGGCGACATGTAGGCCGCCGTGCCCATGGTGGTGCCGGTCTTGGTAAGCTTGGTCTCGCCGCCGGCCAGCTTAGCGATGCCGAAATCGAGGATCTTTACCACGTTTTCGTTCGTGATGAAGATGTTGGCCGGCTTGATGTCGCGATGAATGATCCCTTTGGTGTGAGCTACCGCCAGCCCCTTGGCGATCTGGGCGGCGATATCGACTACTTGGGAAATTGGTAGAAGGTGTTCGCTGGACCGTGGACGGTCAGCGGAAATCAGTTCTTTCAATGTCAGGCCTTCCATATACTCCATGGCGATGAAGACCTGGCCTTCGTGCTCGTTGATCTCGTAAACGGTGACGATGTTGGCATGGTTGAGAGCCGCCGCCGCCCTGGCCTCGTGGAGGAACCTTTGTTTCGCTTCGGCGTCCCTAGTTAACTCCGGCGGCAGGAACTTGAGTGCCACTGTGCGCTTGAGCTTGGTGTCCTCGGCCTTGTAGACGATTCCCATTCCACCCTCGCCGATTTTTTCGAGGATGCGGTAATGGGAAATGGTGCTGCCGATCATTATACTCTCTTGACCACCACCATGGTCATGTCGTCCATTTGCGGCTGGTTGCGCGCGTGTTCGCCCACGGCCTTGAAAATATAGTCGATCAAGCCGGAGGCCGACGCATCGCGGTTGGCGCTGGCCAGTTCGCAGATGCGGGCTTCTCCGAATTCTTGGCCGGCGCCGTTGACGGCTTCGCTGATACCGTCCGAAAACACGATCAGTTGGTTGCCCGGCTTCAGGGCCACCTGGCTTTCTTCAAATGGGAACGATTCGAAGCAGCCCAGGGCCAGACCTCCCGCGCTCAGGCGTATTGGCTTTATTTCATTTCCGATCAGGAACGGATGGTTTTGGCCGGCGTTGCAGTAATGGAGAACATGACTGGCCGCGTCCAGGCAACCGAAGAACAGGGTGGCGAATTTTTCCGAGCTGGTGTTGCGGAAAAGCAGGGCATTGGCGCGTTCCAGACATGAGGTCAGCGAGGTCCCGGCCATAGTCTGGCTGCGCACGGCCGCCTGCAGGTTGGCCATGAGCAAAGCAGCTGGCAGCCCCTTGCCCGAGACGTCACCCAGACAGAATGCCAGCTTTCGTTCTTCAACAGCCAAAAAATCATAATAATCGCCGCCGACCTCCTTGGCCGGTGTATTCTTGCCGGCGATATCGTACCCGGAAAGGTGCGGCGCTTCCTTGGGTAGGAGGTTGGTCTGGATCTCGAAGGCCAGATGCAGCTCTTCCTGCACGTGCTGCAAGTCCTTTTCCTTTTCGGCCAGGCGTGCATTCTCGATGACCTGGGCCGATTCGCTGGCGATGATGGCCAGCAGCCGCTGGTCGTCGATGCTGAAGCCCCCGCTTGTTTTTTTGTTGAAGACAGCGAGCAGACCGGTCATCTTGCCCTTGCACACCAATGGCGCGCATAGCAGCGAGCGCGCCGGGAAAGGATCGTCGCTGCCGGTCGCAAAACGGCTGTCGTTGCCTAGGTCATTGATCAGTAAGGGGGAGCGGTTTTTCAGCATCCAGCCCGTCAGCTGTTCATTGAAATGGAGGGGGAGGTGCGGCTGGCTGTTGTCGCCGACGCGGCAGATGGTCTGGAAAGGCTTTTTCGACTTTTGCTCCTCCAGCAGCAGCACGGCTCCCTGTTCGGCCCGCAGGTGATGCACGCAGCGCTGGGTGATCAGGTCGAGGATTTTTTCCACGGACAGGGATGAATTGATGGCCATGGCGATCTCGTTGAGGATACCCAATTCTTCCACGGCGCGCTGCAAACGGAGGGTCTCTCCGTTCAAACGGCGGTTTTCATCCTGTAGATTCCGAATTTGCTGGTCGTTCTCTTGCTTTGCCATTTTCCATCCCCCCGTTCGTTGTACTACCTGGCTGATATTTTAGAATTTCTGCAAACTATTTTCAATAGGAACTTTTTTTTCGGCACGAAAAGGCCGTGAGCGAAATTCGTGTCGGGGGGCTTCGGCGCTAGAGCGGTTTATGGTATAATCGCGGCGGAAAAAAACATGATCGAAAAACTGAAGGAAATCATCCGGCACCGGCAATTGATACTGATCCTGGTATCGCGGGAGTTGAAAGCGCGCTACCGCGGGACCATGCTCGGTTTCTTCTGGAGTTTGTTCAACCCGCTGCTGCTGATGATCGTGTACACCGTTGTTTTCGGTTTTATCGTCAGCCGAGGCAAGGTGGCCGGCTTTGCCAGCCCCAAGTTCTATGCTCTGTTCCTTTTCAACGGCCTCCTGCCCTGGACCTGGTTTTCCTCGTCGCTGATGGAATCGTCGAACGTGCTGATGGTGCATGGCGCACTGATCAAAAAGATCAAATTTCCCATTGAGGTATTACCGATCATGGTGGTAGCCACCAACATGGTCCATTTCGTCTTAGCCTTGCCCGTGCTGATCCTGTTTTTTCTCATCTTCGGCAAGCCATTAACCCTTTGGGTGCTTTTCCTGCCCATCAGCCTGCTGGTACAGTTTATATTCACCATGGGGCTGTGCTTCCTGATCTCGGCGCTGACCGTCCATTTCCGCGACATCAAGGACATTCTGGGAAATCTGCTCACCCTGTGGTTTTTCACCACCCCGATCATCTATACCTACGATTCGGTGCCCAGGGTGCTGAAAACGGTCCTGAATTTCAATCCCATGACCCATTTGATCGAGTCGTACCACTTTTCCTTTTTTTACGGATCGCTGCCGCATTGGAAGCGCCTTTCGGTCACGGTGCTGGTCGGGCTGCTGTTTTTTTACCTGGGCTATCTGATCTTCGACAAGCTGCGCGACACTTTCGTGGAAGAGGTATGACATGATCGCCGTGCAGGTCCGGGACGTTTTCAAGTTCTACAAAAAATATGCCGACCGCCACAAATTCCTGACCATCAAGAGCGCCATGGTCAGCAGGAGCCTCTTTGGCGACTTGCAAGTCGCCGAACGCTTCGAAGCGTTGCGCGGCGTATCCTTCGACGTCAAGACGGGCCGGACCCTGGGCATCATCGGCGAGAACGGTTCGGGCAAGAGCACCATGCTCAAAATTTTGGCCGGCATCAGCAAGCCCACTTCGGGGACGGTCGTCACCAACGGTCGCATCTCGGCCCTGATCGAGCTCGGCGCCGGTTTTCATCCCGAAATCTCGGGCC
>JAPKZM010000080.1 GCA_026393775.1 Candidatus Aminicenantota bacterium | reverse complement strand
CCCGCGTCCTCTGCTTTTTTCAATTCCTCGCTGTAGATAATCTCTACCGCCCCGTCCGGTCCCATGACCGCGATCTCGGCGCCGGGCCAGGCCAGATTGACATCGCCGCGAATGTGCTTGGAATTCATGACGCAGTAGGCGCCGCCGTAGGCTTTGCGCACGATGACCGTGATCTTGGGCACCGTGGCTTCGGCGAAAGCGTAAAGGAGCTTGGCGCCATTGCGGATGATGCCGTTGTATTCCTGGGCGGTCCCGGGCATGAAGCCGGGGACATCCTCGAAGACGACCAGGGGGATGTTGAAAGCGTCGCAGAAGCGGACGAAACGCGCCGCCTTGATCGAGGCGGCATTGTCGAGCACGCCGGCCATGACGTTGGGCTGGTTGGCGACGATGCCGACGGCCTTGCCGTTCAGGCGGGCGAAGCCGGTGATGATATTGGCGGCAAAGAGGGGCTGGGTTTCAAAAAAATCGCGGTTGTCGACTACCATGGTGACGATCTCCTTCATGTTGTAAGGCTGGTTGGGGTTTTCCGGGACCACGTCGTTCAGCTTGGCCTCAAGCCTGCCCGGCGGATCGCTGTTTTCCAGCGGCGGGGTTGCAGCGGTATTGTTCTGGGGCAGGAAGGACAAAAGCCTGCGCAAGCCGTCAAAGCAGGCATCCTCGCTGGCATAAGTCAGGTGGGCCACGCCGCTCTTGCTGGCATGCACGTTGGTGCCGCCGAGCTGCTCGGTGGTCACCTCCTCCTGCGTCACCTGTTTGACCACCTTGGGGCCGGTCAGGAACATGTAGGAGGTTTTTTCGACCATCAGGATGAAGTCGGTGATGGCCGGCGAGTAGACGGCGCCGCCGGCGCAGTGGCCGAGGATCAGCGATATCTGCGGCACGACGCCCGAATAAAGGACATTGCGCAGGAAAATGTCGGCGTAGCCGGCCAGGGAATCGACCCCTTCCTGGATGCGCGCCCCGCCGGAGTCGTTGATGCCGATGAGCGGCGCCCCGACCTTGGCCGCCATTTCCATGACCTTGACGATCTTCTCGGCGTAGGCCTTGGAGAGCGAGCCGCCGAAGATGGTGAAATCCTGGGAAAAAATGAAGACCAGCCGCCCCGCGATGGTGCCATAGCCGGTGATCACGCCGTCGGTCAGAGGCTGGTTCTTCTGCATGTCGAAATCGTTGCAGCGGTGGGTGACGAACATGTCGAATTCTTCGAAGCTGCCCGCGTCCAGTATCTTTTCGACCCTCTCCCGCGCCGTGTACTTGCCTTTCTCGTGCTGGCTGGCGATCCGCTTCTCGCCTCCGGCCAGGCGGCCTTTTTCCCTGCGCGTCACCAGGTCAAGCAGTTTTTTTTCGAGCGCCATCATGCCTCCGTTTTAATTTTCTTTTTAACATATATAATGCCGGCGGTCAAATGCCTGCGCTCGGGGCGCGTCCGGCGCGAACCGGGAAGGGACTGCGTAACGCGCCTGTGGAAGCGGATGACGGAGATCTTTCAGACTTAGATGTTTTTTTATTTCATCCCGGCCATGGACTCGGCGAACTTTTTCTGGGCTTCCTGGACGACGGGGTCGGACATGTATTGCGCCGCCTTCATCGAGGCCGCCGCGACGCGCTGGCCGATTTGCTGCATTTTTTCCATTTCCGCCTTCAATTCCGCTGGCGCTTCCTTCTGGGCCATCAGCTCGGGATATTTTTTCTGCAAATCCATCATGGCCGGGATCAGATCCTTCTGCTCGGCGGCGTAGGCGTTCAGCGCCGCGGCCACTTCCTGGGCATTCCCCGCCTTCTCCATGGCGGCGGCAAAGTCTTCCATGACCGCCAGCTGCTTTCCCATCAGGGTTTTCGCTTCCCCGTACTTGCCGCCCCCGCCGCAGGCGACCGCGCCTCCGATCATCAACGCCAGCGCCAGCCAAACCATTGGTTTCCCTACTTTCATCGTTCACACTCCTTTTGATTTGCTTTGAAAATCCTACGCAAAAAGAAAAATCGGTTATTCCTTTTTTCGCTGCCGATTATTTTAGATGCCTGGAAAAAGAAATGCAAACGTGAAATCCCTATCATGCCGGACGGCCCTTCCCTGGCCGGGAACGCGTTGACAAGGGCGCGGGAAAATTGTAATATGGGCGATCGAGGCGAGGCAAAGAAATGGAAGGATTATTCATCGGGTTCACCGCGATCACCTGGAAGCAGCTGCTGATGATGGCCGTCGGCGGGCTGCTGATCTACCTGGCCATAAAAAAAGAATACGAACCGGCCCTGCTGCTGCCCATCGGCTTCGGCACCATCCTGGTCAACATCCCCTTTTCCTCGGTCCTCGACCAGTTCGAGGGCGGCCGGCAGGTTGCCGGGGCGCTGTCCATTTTTTTCCGCGCCGGCATCCTGACCGAGATTTTTCCGTTGCTGATCTTCGTGGCCATCGGGGCCATGATCGACTTCAGCCCCCTGTTCCGCAAGCCCATGCTGCTCCTTTTTGGAGCCGCCGCCCAGTTCGGCATTTTCTTCACCATGATGGCCGCCACCCTGTTCGGCTTCGGCCTGAAGGAGGCCGCGGCCATCGGCATCATCGGCTCGGCTGACGGCCCCACCTCGATCTACGTGGCCAGCCGCTTCGCCCGCAACCTGCTGGGCCCGATTTCGGTGGCGGCGTATTCCTACATGTCGCTGGTGCCCATCATCCAGCCGCCGGTGATCAAGCTGCTGACCAGCCGGCGCGAAAGGCTGATCCGCATGGATGGCAACCAGAAGAAGATATCGCGGACCACCCTGATCCTGTTCCCCATCCTGGTCACGGTCTTGACCGGGATGTTCGCCCCCACCGCCGTGGCCCTGATCGGTTTTTTGATGTTCGGCAACCTGGTGCGCGAGTGCGGCGTGCTGAAAAAACTGTCAGCGGCCGCCCAGAACGAGCTGTCCAGCCTGGTCACCCTGCTGCTGGGCATCACCATCGCCTCGACCATGACCGCCGACCGCTTTTTGCAAACCTCCACCCTGTTCATCATCGGCTTGGGGCTCTGCGCTTTCGTCTTCGATACGGCCGGCGGCGTGCTCTTCGCCAAGTTGCTCAATGTGTTCATGAAAAAAAAGATCAACCCCATGATCGGGGCGGCCGGGATCTCGGCCTTCCCCATGTCGGCGCGGGTGATCCACACCATGGGTCTGAATGAAGACCCGTCCAACTACCTGCTGATGTACGCGGTCAGCGCCAATGTTTCGGGGCAAATCTGCTCGGTCCTGGCCGGCGGGCTGATCCTGGCCCTGGTCCACTGAGGAGGACGCACCATGAGCGAAGCGCTTTGGAGTGTTTTCAGGCAGGCGCTGGCCGTCACCTGGAAA
>JAPKZM010000289.1 GCA_026393775.1 Candidatus Aminicenantota bacterium | reverse complement strand
AATCTGGTGCGCTTTCAACATTGCATCGGGGATATAGGCGGTGCTATCGGTAATAACTGCTACTTTCGACATACTTTCTCCTTTGGCAGGTGCATTTGAGACACTCAGTTTTACAATAGATTATAACCCTGTTAGTTCCCGTTGGAGGCGGCTTTTCCTTGACCATCTGCCCGTTATCGACTAAAATCTGTCCGCCTTCGGGCAATTGCTTTTTTAATGAAGAGATAACATGTTCGAGTCGCTTACCGGACGGCTGACCCAGCTTTTTGACCAACTGCGGAAACGCGGCAAATTATCCGAAGCCGACGTTGATGTTGCTATGCGGGAAGTCCGCTTGGCGTTGCTGGAAGCCGATGTGCACTACAGCGTGGTCAAGGACTTTATCGCTCGCGTGCGCGTCCGTGCAGTTGGGGCGGAAGTCTCGAAAGCTCTTAACCCGGGCCAGCAGGTTGTTAAAATCGTTAACGAGGAACTGGTCGCCACCCTTGGCGAACCCGCTCCGCTCAACCTATTCGGTGAGAGGCCGCGCATGCTGATGCTGGTTGGTCTGCAGGGGTCGGGCAAAACGACTGCCGCCGGGAAACTGGCGAACTTCCTGCGAGAGCGTGGTGAACGCGTCATGCTTGTGGCCGGGGATCCATATCGTCCGGCGGCAGCGGATCAACTGCGGACCCTTGGCCAGCAAATGGACGTTCCGGTCTTTTTCGAGGCAAACGTCAAACCGCCCGAACTGGCGAAGCATGCCTTCCAAAAAGCGAAAAATGGCGGTTACACCGTCATCATCATGGACACAGCCGGCCGCTCCCAGTTAGATGAAATCCTGATGGGTGAACTCCAGGCCATCGTCCAGAACGTGCTGCCCGCTGAAACCCTGCTCGTAGTGGATTCGATGATCGGCCAGGAAGCCCTGCACGTCGCTGAAGGCTTCCGGGATTCCGTACCACTCACCGGTCTCATCATGACCAAAATGGATGGAGACTCGCGCGGCGGCGCGGCCATATCCATCCGTTCGGTGACCGGTGTCCCAATCAAGTTTATCGGGACAGGTGAAAAATTGGACGCGCTGGAAGCCTTCCAGCCCGAACGACTGGCTTCCCGCATCCTGGGCATGGGTGACGTACTCGGACTGATCGAAAAAGCCGAGGCAGCCTTTGACGAAAATCAGGCCCAGAGGCAGGCGGAACGTCTCGCCAAAGGCGAGTTTACTCTGGAAGACCTGGTTGAAATGCTGCGCTCGACAAAAAAAATGGGCCCGTTGAGCCAGATGGCAGATATGCTCCCTGGTGACATGGGAAGGGCTGCCCGCAATATCTCACCCGAAGAAATGGATCGTTCGACGAAGCGCACAGAAGCGATCATCAATTCGATGACACCCGCCGAACGCCGCAACCCGGATGTGCTGAACGCCAGCCGTCGCAGGCGTATCGCTCGTGGCTGCGGGCTTGAGGTCCAGGATGTGAACCGGTTGGTGAAACAGTTCCGCGAAATGCAGAAAATGTTCAAAATGCTGCAAAAAACCGGCGGACGCGGCCTCTCGCGTTTGTTCGGATGAGGTAAAATGTATATGTGACATTTGTTGTCACCCAGGGCAAGGCACCTGCGGGCACCATGCAAAACCTGCCCTGCCAATTTGAAGGTTATCAGCACTGCACTGCGCACTCCTTTCTGCCCCTCTCTGTGCGGCCTGCTGATACCAAAAATCGTTAACAACATTTGAAGGAGAAATTTCTGATGGTTCGTATACGTCTTCGCCGTACTGGTCAAAGGGGCCAGCCGTCTTACCGCCTGGTCAT
>JAPKZM010000213.1 GCA_026393775.1 Candidatus Aminicenantota bacterium | reverse complement strand
CGTCGCGTCGGCTTGACTGGATCCGGATGGAGGAGTATAACTGCCCCATGGCGCAAGAGCTGTTGTTGCAAACCAATTGCGGGGCGTCCGGAGACATGATCCTCGCTGCCTTGATCGACCTGCTGGACGCGGGCGGAGAGTTCAAGCAAACCTTCGAACACATCGGCCTGGCCGTGGCCGTCACAATCGAAGACATCGTGAAAAACCATTTGCGCTGCAAAAAAGTAACCGTCACCTCCCCGGCCGCCAGCCGCCAGACGACTTTTTCCGACCTGGAAGCGTTCATCGCCGCCGCTCCGTTTCCCGCCAGGATCAAGGCCAACGCCCGCCGCATTTTCGAAAGGCTATTCTGGGCGGAAGCCGCAGTCCACGGCGAAGAGCTGAAAAATGTGCACCTGCACGAAATCGGAGCGGACGATTCGCTGGTCGACATTCTGGGTTTCTGCTGGCTGTGGGAAAAGCTGGATTGCTGCCCGCTGTTTTTCACCACCCTGGTCACTGGCCGCGGGAACATCCAAACGCGGCACGGGTTGCTGCCGGTGCCGCCGCCGGCCGTGTTGAACCTGCTCAAAGGCCTGGAATACCGCAGCGGCGACATCGAGACCGAACTGCTGACTCCCACCGCGGCCGCCATCCTGACCGCGTGCGGACGCCAAGCGGACGGCGGGCTGACGGTGAAAGCGCTCAAAACCGGCAGCGGCGGCGGCCACAAGACATTTCCCCAGGTACCCAACATCCTGCGGGCCATCCTCTCGGAGAAGGAAGGTTTGGCGGCTAACGATCATATCTGGGTGCTGGAGTTCAACCTGGATGACAGCAGCGGCGAAATGGTGGCCGCGGCCGGCGAAAAAATCATCCAGGCCGGCGCCGTGGATATTTTTATCGCCAGCGGCCTGATGAAAAAGGGCCGCCCGGGATTCCTGCTCACCGTCCTATGCGCCGAAGCCGACCGCGAGAAGGTGATCCGGGCGATTTTCCGGGAAAGCACGGCCATCGGCCTGCGTCAGCGCCGCGAAGAAAGGGTGATCCTGCAGCGCGAAACTCGGACCATCCCCGTTGCCGGTTCGGATGTACGGGTGAAAGTCAGCTCCTGGGAAGGCCGGACCATGAACATCAAGCCCGAATTCGCCGACGTGTCCATCCTGGCTGACAACATGCTCATTCCGCTCAAGCAAGCCATGCTTTTGGTCCAGGGAGTCATCAATGAAAAATATGGATCTGTCCAAGATTAAACAGGGAGTTCACCTGATCCTCGAAGGCATCGGGGAAGAGGTCGATTCCCAGCGCCTGACCGAGACCCCGACCCGGGCCGCGGCCATGTTCGCTGAAGTATTATCGGGGACTGGGAAGGAACCGGACGATTTCTTGAAATGCCTGACCGAAGAAAAGCATGATGAAATGGTCATCCTCAAGGACATTCCCATATATTCCATGTGCGAACACCATTTGCTGCCCTTTTCCGGCAGAGCCAGCATTGCCTATATTCCCAAGAAAGGCAAGATCATCGGACTGAACACCCTGGGCTACCTGGTCGATTTTTTGGCCAAGCGCCTGCAACTCCAGGAGCGGCTTACTAAACAGATCGCCGACTACCTGGTGCAAGCCCTTGACCCCATGGGGGTGATGGTCGTCATCAAGGCCGAGCATTTATGCATGGTCATGCGTGGAGTCAAGAAACCCGGATCGCTGACCATCACCTCAGCCGTTCGCGGTGTTTTTCGCGAAAACCTCGGCCCGCGCCAGGAAGCCATGTCGCTGTTGATGGCTTTTGAAAACCGCTAAGCACGCCCGGAGAAACGATAGACAACAAGACAAGGAGGAATTATATGGAAGTCAAAGGTACAATCATTCATTCAATTCCCAAGAGCATATTGGACAAATTCGGCCAGTACGGGTTAAAGCGCTGGTTGGAACTGATATCCCCCGAAGCCAGAAAAGTGTATAGTTCCGAGGTGGACCGGGAGGCCTGGTTTCCCCTGCAGGAGTTGCTGATCAAACCTACGGACAACATCGCTCAGCTCTTTTACGACTGGAACCTGAAGGCCGCGGCTTGGGAGTTTGGACGCCTTAGCG
>JAPKZM010000199.1 GCA_026393775.1 Candidatus Aminicenantota bacterium | reverse complement strand
CAGCACCTGGAGATGACGAATTTCTTTATTTTTCCTGACGATGGCGATCTCGTATTCACTGGGCCCGGGTTCTCCCCGATCCCTGATTATTTTTCTTGATTTGAATTCGGCATAGCTCTGAGGGGTATAGCGCTCCCTTAGCGGAATTTCATTCAATTCCTCAAGAGTGGCGTAGCCGTATATGTCCAGAAACACTTTGTTGGCGTAGAGGGTCTCGCCTTTGGCTGTCACGATACGCACCCCTAAAGGCGAGTCATCCAGCGAGCAGCGGAAATTCTTCTCGCTGTTCCTCAACGCTTCTTCTGCTCGAGTACGGTCGGTTATGTCACGAATATTACATTGCACCGCTTTTGTTTTGTCTACGAGGTATATATCCGAATTGATATATTGCCCGGACTTTGTTTTTACCGGAACATCTTCGTAATTAATAATGCCGTTCTTGTTCAAATTTTGCATGGTCGTTTGGAAATCACCCAAATCGAGCATAAAACCGATGTCCTGAAGTTTATTCCCGATGCACTCTTTTATGGAATAGCCCAACATCTTCTCGGCAGCGGGATTAACATGGGTTATCTTCCCTTCACGTTTTTCGAGAAGCACGATCCCATCGCTTGCAGTCTTAAAAACACCCCTGTAGAGCTCTTCAGACTCCGTTAATAAGATTTCCAATCGCTTACGCTCGGTGATGTCCTCGATGGCCAGGAGGATGATCCGCTCTTTTCCCAACGCTTGTTGAATCTGTCGGGCATTCAAAAGCATGACGCGCCTGCCGATGGTGGCAAATTCGTGCTCGACCTCATAGTTGTCAAAAGATGCCTTTTGCGGCAGGATGGTTTCCAGCAGTTCCCGCAGCTTGGGGATATCCCACTGTTTATTGCCCAGGTT
The DNA here is from genome assembly GCA_026393775.1 of Candidatus Aminicenantota bacterium. Taxonomy (GTDB): domain Bacteria; phylum Acidobacteriota; class Aminicenantia; order UBA2199; family UBA2199; genus UBA2199. The sequence goes on along the minus strand of JAPKZM010000199.1, from coordinate 1,891 downwards.
ATAGATAAGCTGTCCGACCGTCTCTTCAGGTTTTACCTTGAAGAAGTCATAGAAGGAACGGCTGACTTTGACGACTCGTAAATTCTTGTCCAGAGCGATCAGGGGCTCACGCACGGTATCGATGATGCTCTCGGAGAATTCACTGGCTTCATCCGCGGATTGCTTAATAACTGCCAATTCCCTCCAGGATTTCTGCAGGGTAGCTTCTGTCTCCTTGCGCCTAGTGATATTTAAATTTTCCTTCCCCACGGATCCCTTGGCAATGCCTAGTCCCTTTTTTTTTAATAGGGATTTCATGGCTTTTTTGCCATTCTTTCCCGGCTTTCTCTTTTTTACTCTGTCTGCAATTTTCTTGATTTTCATGACTTAGCCCATCCATGTCTTTTCACCGTTGTTCAGCAGGAGCCGAACAAGTGCTTATGGATAAAGAATACGCAGTACATGCTAAAAAGTCAAGAAAAAGCGGTATTTTTTAAAGTATATGAATACCATTCAGAGCAGCACAGTAGTTGCAATGACAGTATGCAAGAAATAAGAAATCGCATATAATAGCCCCATGCCCGTCGAATATCGAAAGCTCGTCCTGAAGGCGCGCGAGGAGAAGCGCATCCTGGACGGCGAATTCTGGGCCTACGACAACGAGATCGCCGGGGGCCTGAAATCATTCGCGCCCGGGGAGCTCTGCCGCCTCTTTTCGTCCTCCGGCATGTACATCGCCACCGGCTATGTCAACCCAGCCTCCACCATCACCTTCAGGGTCCTGAGCCTTATCCCCGACGAAATCATCGACCGGGCTTTTTTACTGAAAAGGATCCGGGAAGCCGACAGCCAGCGCCAAGCTCTGCGCCCGGAAAACAGCTACTACCGAATGGTCTACGGTGAAGCCGATTTTCTGCCCGGACTGGTCGTCGACCGCTTCGCCGATTATTTCATCGTTCAGATCACCACTGCCGGCATGGAAAATTTCAAGGATGACGTCCTGGCTATAATCAGCGACATGTACCCCCAGGCGGTGCTGATCGAAAAATCACTGACATTGGCAAGGGAAAAAGAGAAACTGCCCTCTTTTAACCGCGTAGTTAGCGCGGACCGCTCGGCGGAAAAGATCATCAGCGTCAACGATTTGAAATTCAAGATCGATTTTTTAAAAAGCCAGAAGACCGGTTTTTTCCTCGACCAGCGCGACAATTACCTGCTGCTCAAAAAAATCGCCGCCGGCCGCGAAGTGCTGGACGCTTTTTCCTATGCCGGAGCCTGGGGGCTGCATGCCCGCTATTTCGGCGCCACTCATGTCGAATTCCTTGAGATCTCGGGCGAATACATGAAGCAGGCCAGGGAAAACGTCGCCCTGAACAGCTTTGCCGAGGCCGATTTCACCTTCACCCAGGACGACGCTATCAAGATCCTGAAGGAGATGAGCAAGGCCGGCGTCGGCAAGGACATCATCGTCCTCGACCCGCCGGCTTTCGTCAAGGCCAAGAACAAATTGCCGGAAGCCAGGCGCGGTTACAAGGAGATCAATTTGCGGGCGTTGAAGATGATCCGGCCGGGAGGTTTTTTGATCAGCTGTTCGTGCTCGCACTTTCTGGAAAAAGACGATTTCCTGCAGGTCATCATCAGCGCCGCCAAGGACGCCGGCCGCCGCATCAAGCTGATCGATTTCAAGTCGCAGCCTTACGATCACGCCGTGCTATTGCCCCTGTTCCAGTCGGAGTATTTAAAATGCGCGTTATTCTATGTGTATTAGAATGAAAAAAATCGATCGTGATTCAATGTCCCGTTTTATCTTCGGACCCGTTCCTTCCCGGCGCCTGGGCATCTCTCTGGGTCTGGACGTCATCCCGTTCAAGACCTGCAGCCTGGATTGCCTGTATTGCGAATGCGGTCCCAC
>JAPKZM010000287.1 GCA_026393775.1 Candidatus Aminicenantota bacterium | reverse complement strand
TCCATGGCCACTTGGGCTTTGTTCAGGGAGGCCTGCTGGCTGGTGAGCTTGACCAGGCTGTCGCGCACCTCCAGGACCAGCCGTCGCGTCGCACCCTGCACGTTGAGGTCGGCCAGGCGTGCCAGCGCTTTGTATTCCTTGCGCTGGCCGAAGCGCAGGAAGCCGTCGAAGATCGACCAATTGAGCGCCAGGCCGGCCGACCAGGTCGTGGACTTGCCGGTCAGCCCCGCCTCGTTGGTATAACGGTACTGGCTGGAAAGGCTCAGACTGGGCAGCCACTTGAGGCTCGGCTCCAGCACCAGGGCGTGCTGGGCCCGGGCATGCCAGGCCAGGGCGCGCAGGTCAAGACGCCGGGACTCGGCGCCGGCGAGGAGGTCATCGGCGGAGGCTGCCGGCTGCTCCGCCTGGGCCAGCAGCAATTCCGGAACGGCAAGCTTGCCCTCGATGGCCGTATCCAGCAGGTAGCCGAGCTCGAGGTAGGCTGTCTGCACTTCCCCCTGCGTCTGGGTGCGCCCCATTTCCGCCGTGGCATACTCCAGCTCGGCGCGGGTGACATCGTTGACCGAGACGAGCCCGGCCGCATAGCGGGCGCGGGCCGCATCCAGGGTCTTGCCGGCATATTCCAGGCGGTGGCCGGTGGCCTCATACACCTGGTCCATGGTCAGGGTGGTCAGAAAGGCGGAGGCCACTTCAAAGGAAAGCTGGCGCTTTTCCTCGGCCGAGCTGAACCGCTGGGCCCGGTTTTCCAGCGACGCCTGGCGATACGCGGGGATGCCGTAGGGATCGAACAAAATCATGCTCAGGGCGGCATAACCGGACAGAGCGTTCAGGCTCTGGACGGTGATGGCCTGACCGTTCAATTCCCGTTCCACCGCGTTGGGCCGACGGGTGTAGTTGCCGGTCAATGAAATGGCCGGAAAGAAATAAGCCCTGGCCTGTGCCACCAGTCCCTGGGTCACCGCCAGCTTCTCGTCCGCCGCCAGGGCGCGCTCGTTGCGCTTCAAGGCCAGTTGCACAGCCTGTTCCAGGCTCAGGGTTTCTGCGGCGGCCAACAGCCAAGCCGGAAGGATAAGCAAAACCAGAGCCAATGCGTTTCCAAAAACCCCATTCCGGGCCGAATGCTTTTTTTTCATTTTATGCGTCAATCCTCCGCAGGATAGTCCATACGAATTCTCAATATTAAGTAATGTATAATATCATAAAAATGCTGGACAGTAATTGTACGAAAAAATATTTTTTTTGTTTTCAAGTTTTGCAAATTTCTTTAGTCATTTTTTCCAAAATATACTATAATAGAACCTCGCCCCCGGATAAATATAGGAGGTGTCATGAAAACCGTCGCCGCGAGTGCAATGACCGCGCTATTCGTTCTAACCTCCCTGACGGCCGCGGCTCCCGTCTATAAAGAGCCGGCCCGCGTCATGCGCATCATCAACGGCGACACCTTGACCATTCTTTACCAGGGCAAATGGGAGGAGATCAAGCTGCTCGGTCTCGACATGCCCGAAACCACGCTAAACGACAGGGTTTATGAAAAGGCCCTGAAAAACTCCACTACTCCGGCCGAAATCATCAACCGTGGCTTGACCGGCAGGGAATTCGTCAAGAAATACCTGCAATACGGCAGCCAGATATGGATCGAATTCGACATGCAAAGGCGAGACCACTTTTCGCGCCTGCTGGGGTACGTGTACCTGCCCGATGGCCGCATGCTCAATGAGATCATCCTGAAGGCCGGATTGAGCGAACCGCTGTTGATTTCTCCCAATCTGAAATACAAGCAGCGTTTTTTGGAATTGGCCCGCCTGGCCCAGAAGGAAAAAAGCAAGCCGAAGTCCGGACGATCCGCTACACCGGCTTTACGCTAAACCCAACTCGTTTTTGAGTAATTTGTGCAGTTTTCTGCGCACGGCGTCGAAATCAATTTTTTTTACCCGGGGATGGATGCGGTTGCTTAAGATGATCCATTGCCTTTGCGTTTCGGGTTCGAGCCACAGCGACGCACCGGTGAAGCCGGTGTGCCCGATGGCCTGCTTTGACAAGGCGCTTCCCCCTGAAGTCGGCCGCGAGGAATTCAACTTGAAGCCGATCGAGCGGTGCAGGGTACTCCAGGGAGTGCGGTTCTGCCAGAATAAGCGAATGGATTCGGCCTTGAGCAGGATTGCCGTTTCAGGGAAAAATTCCCGGCCGAGTATGAATAGATCCCGGGCGCTAGCGAACAAACCGGCGTTGCCGGCGCTGCCGCCGCTATAAAAGGAATTGGCGTCATGCACCTCGCCACGCAACAGCCGGGTACGCCAGGGAAAATCAGCCGCCGCTTTTTCATGTTCGACCCGGCACATGTTCCTTTCAAAACGGTTACCGATTTCCGTCGGCGCGCAACGTTTTTTTTCCGCTTCCGGAACAAGGAAAAATGTGTTCCGCAAGCGGAGGGGTTTGAAAATGATCTCGGCAGCCATTTTCTGGAACTCGAGACCGGCCGTTTTTTCCAGCAGGTGGCGCAGCAAGATGTAACCGACATCGGAATAAAGCACCCGAATGCCGGGCACGGCCATGCTTTTCAGGGCTACGACCTGAACCAGGTCGGGAAGCGGCCGGTAGAGATAAAAAGGATGCCAGGGAGTAAGGCCGGCGCTGTGGGTGAGCAGATGCTCCAGAGTGATCGACGGAGGCAGGGCCGGGAAAAACCGCCGCGCCTCGTCTTCCAGGCGCCACTGCTTTCTTTCCAGCATTTGAACGGCCAGGAAAGCGGTAACCAGGGGTTTGGTCAGCGAAGCCAGGTCATACAACGTAGAGCCGTCCAGCTCTTCGGGCTCCGGCCAGACTGCTTTGCAGCCGAAATGCCGATCCAGAAGCACCTCGCCTTTTGCGGCCACCAAGAGCGTCAGGCCGGGGAACCGTTTTTTTTCAATCTGGCCTGAGATGAACCGTTCAAGCATCCGCGCTAGTTTGAATGGCCGTGGAAATATCCAGGGCCAGCCCCAGTGCCGCGCGGCCATCACGGCCGGTCACGATGCGCGGGCTGCCGTCCCGAAGGGCGGCGTCCGTTCGCGGGCTGCCGTCCTGAAAGGCGGCGTCCCCTTGGGGGATGCCGCCGGCAACGGTCTGAAGAAAATTCTGCCACAAGTTGTAAAGGGGTTCAACATTCGGAATGGAGGGGATATTTTCCTGGATCTGCCCACTCTGCAAACGGATTGTTTTCACGCTTCGCGTCTGGTAGTCCACGGACATGTAGAGATCGTTCTGAAAGATCCTCAATTTGCGAGTTTTTTCCTGCGAGACGCGGCTGGCGGTCAGGTTGGCCACCAAGCCAGAATGGAATTCCAGGCGGACATTGGCGAT
>JAPKZM010000141.1 GCA_026393775.1 Candidatus Aminicenantota bacterium | reverse complement strand
CTTGATCCGTTCATCGCTGGCTGCCCGTTCCAATTGATACCACAGGTCTTGTATGGAGATCGCGGTACTGGAAATACCAGGGAAACGGCTTGTCGATGCGTCGGCCAATGGACCGGACAGCTCGATCTTCAGGACCGCTTTTTCCGGGATATACGGTTCCTGGTTGAACTGCATGTAGATGAAACCGCCGATGATGAACAGCCCCAGCAGGATCACGATGACCACCAGCAGGACGATCAGTGCGCTTCGCTTCATGACGACTCCTCAAGAAGGTTGACTTGCGAAATGTATTATACTGATTTTCCCAAGCTAAAGTTTAGGTCAATGAACATTCCATCAGCGCTCGCTCTGGCTCGTGTCAGGGCGCGAATTGAGCCAAATAGCCAGGATCATGATCCCGCCGCCGCAGAGCAGGCGCGGCCAGTCGGCATGCTCTCCGAAAAACAGCAGCGAGACCAGGACGGCCAGAGGGACCTTGGCATTATTGAAAACGGCCAGCATGCCGGCCTCGACGCGGGTGGCGCCGACATTCCACAGGAAGAACCCCACGCCGGAAGCTAGCAGGCCGAGATAGAGCAGGACCAGCCATTTTTCGCCGGGCAAACGAAGATCGAGCGGGCCTGAAAAAAGGAGCATGGCCAGCATGGCAGCCGCTGTCCCACCCAGGTAGAGCCAGGCGAATATGTCGCGGTCCTTCCATTGTCTGGTGGCAGCGGGCAGCCGCCGATACCAGACCTGGCCGATGGCGAAGCAGGCATTGGAAGCCTGGACGAGCAAAAAACCCGACAGCAGGCCGGCGCTCGCCCATCCCGCGTAGACGATCACCGCAGTGCCGACCACGGCCAGCAGCGCCGTGCCAAGATGACGCGGCTGGAAACGTTTTTCCAAAAAATCGTCGGCCGCCGTCACGTAAAGTGGGGTGAAAATGGTGAACAGTGCTACCTGGTGGGCGGCCAGGAAGCGGAACGACTGGATGTAAAAAACGTACATCAAGCCGTATTGGACCATGCCGATGCCCGCCAGGCGCAGCGCCAGGGCCGGAGGTGTTTTTCGCGGTTTCCACAAGGGCAGAAAGAGCAGCAAGGCCAGGGCCAGCCGGGCGAAAGCGACGAAATTGGCATCCACGCCGCCCAGGTATTTCTTTACCAGCCCGAACGAAAAAGCCCAGATGAAAGAGGTGATCAGCAGGAATGCCATGGCCCGACTATACCAGATTCGGCCGATTTTGCAAAAAATATCTAAACAACATGGCTGACATCAACAATCCCCCGGCTTCGCCACCCCCCTTAAATAAAGGGGGTTAAGAAACAATCAAGATATCTTTCTGTTCTCCTCCCCCCTTACTCAAGGGGGGACACAGGGGGGATCAGTATTCTATGAACACATCACCAGTATTCTGTCGCAAACTCCAGAAAAATGCACCAACACATCATGATCTGAAAAACGGACAACCTGCAAACCATATGCATTTAAAATCTCTGTTCGCTCCTTGTCTAGAGCCTTTCCTTCTTCCTTGAAATGTTTAGCACCATCGATCTCAATCACTAGCTTCATTTTGGGACAATAGAAATCAACAATGAAATTGTCTATCGGGCGCTGACGCAACACACGAAATTTAAAATCCCGAAGCAATCCTATCCACAGTTTTTTTTCAGCAGGAGTCAAATATTTTCGCAATGAACGGGCTAGGCCAACCAGATCGGGATTGTAAGGCAAGTGAAATCCGGTAGTGATCAATCCCCTTCTTTTCAATGATTCATAATCCCAATTCATTTCAGTTCATTGTAGCATATGGGACATTTGTTCACATTGCCCGCTTCCCCTCCCCCCTTACTTGCTCTCACTATGATTTCAATCAATCCTGAAATGCATTGAAATCATCTAGTGAGTCAACCCTCTGGGCCAAAGGGGGAAATAGGGGGGATCATGATGCCGGAAGAAAGCAATAATGCCATCCCCGAAATATTTATCCCCCCGGCTTCGCCCCCCCTTATGTAAAGGGGGTAAAGAAACAAGCAATATTGCTCGCTGTTCCCCTCCCCCCTTACCCAAGGGGGGAAAAAGGGGGGATCAGCATAGTGACTTGGCCAACGCCATTGCCGGCGCCGTGTGGTTGGCCAGTCAGGACTTCAACCAAGACGGGCAAGGGATTGCAGTGATCAAGGGCCACAGTATAACAGAAGTCCCGATTGTGGGTGATACCTTTGCAGACTTTTACTTTCCAAAGCAGTCAGCGGATGACTGGCTGCATGACAAATGAAGATTCTGCTGCCGATGCTGGTAATGTTCCTAAATCACTCCTCGTGTCACTCAAGTTATAAATGGTGGAAGAGTTTTTAACGCTTCAGCAAAAATACCTTTTACTATTTTAAAAACCGTCATTGCATGTTCATTAAATAAAGTTGGATTTTTGTTATAAATTGCAAATATAATATTAAAAATAAAAAAGTAGATACCTTTTTTACTTTGCTGACGTAGGGTTTTTTTTAAAAAATCAAATTGACTGCTAACAAATGATGCTTCTTCTGCTTGAAGCTGAAAATTTTTTAAAATGTAATCTTTCAATTCATTTATTCCTAAAGAAATATTTTCGACTTCACTTTCAGTCAGTGGAGAATCTTCTTTTTCACTTGCCGCTATTGGCAAATGAAACATTTTTAGTCCTTCCCACAAATCAGGTTCATTAAGTTCTCTAATGAGATAACTTATCCATTTATTCACACAAACCATTTGACTATCCCACTCACCAGAATTAACCTCTTCAACTATTTTACTTTTTCCAGGTGAAAAGACTGCATAATCTAACCTTGTATTTCCCCGAACTTCAAAATAAAAATGGCATGATGTTTTTTTATAATTCAGTCCAGAAATTAAGTTATTTGCATTGAAATGGCTAATTTTTATTATCCAATTAAAATCATTTGGATCAAGCCCATACTGGATTATCGTTCTAAATACTTCACTTTTTTGAGAAGGAAGTAATATTAATCTTTGTTGCATGAAAATATAATAATCAATTCAATTCGAATTGTAAACTATAGCTGGAAGGCTATTGAAAATGAATTATTCTTCCTTTTTCGAAAAACTTTCTTGCAAATATCTTGGTGCCCAGGTTTTATATAATTTAATTGTCATTTCCATATATTTAGGAAACTCTTTAATTTTCGAATTAAAAATAATGATGTCATGAACTTTATAAACTTGACGACAGAATGAAGTTCCTATTATTGAATATCCAACATCCTTATCGGCTAATCCAATTATAAAAGCACTGGCAACTGTTTCTAATACATTGAAAGCTGGGTGCCAACCATGTTTTCTAATTCTTCTAGCAGTAATAGCAGGGTCTATATTAGATATTTTTAACTCACCTAAATCTTCATATCCTTTTAAATAAACCCCTGTTTGCATACATGATATATCAAAATCTTTTATATATTCAGCGTACTTCGTATCAAATAGATTAGCATATTCCATTGCCTTTTCCATTGAAGCTATTTTTTTTCGATCATTAATATCAGTTTTCGATATTCTAATTTGTTTTAATCCATATAAGGCAGCGATAGCCAATACAATACCTGCTACAAAGTAACCTAATTCTAAATAATCTCTTAGATTCATAACTCTCCTCGAAATCAATTTAAAGTTAAAACCAATATCATGTCAATAGAACAAGGAAAATTTGAAAATTCCGTCAAAAAATGATATATTATAATTCGATGATTTTAAAGCAAGATCATAATTCAAATAAAATCATTTTTACTAATTGCGTCCCTTTAGCGTACACAAAATACCTTGAAACCCTATTAAATAAAGGGTTCTATCATATTATAAATAAATTTAATCCTTGAAAATTCGTGCCGTCCACAAGGAGGATGCCGTGATCAACTACGAAAAATTCTTTTCCAATACCGCCAAGAGCATGAAGCGCTCCGAGATCCGCGAGCTTTTGAAGCTCACCATCAAGCCGGGTATCATCTCGTTCGCCGGCGGCCTGCCCGCCCCCGACCTCTTCCCCGTCGACGAGATCAAGGAGATGTCGCGCATCGTCATGGAGCGGGAGGGGAAGACCGCCCTGCAGTACGGCCAAGATCTTCGTCGACCCGGGCGACGTGGTCATGACCAGCCGCCCGACCTACGTCGGCGCCATCCAGGCCTTCAATTCCTACGGCGCGAAGATGATCGGCATCGAGCAGGACGAGGAAGGGACGCAGACGGCCCTGCTGGAGGCGGAGATCGAGAAGCTCGCCGCCAAGGGTTCCAAGCCGAAGTTCATCTACGAGATACCCGACTTCCAGAACCCCTCGGGCATCACCATGACCCTGAAGCGGAGGAAGGAACTCCTGCGCATCGCCGAAAAACACGACCTGATCGTCGTCGAGGATTCCCCCTACCGCCAGCTGCGCTTCGAGGGCAAGACCGAGCCAGCGCTTCTGGGCATGAACCCGGACCGCGTCCTCGGCCTTTATACCTTCAGCAAGATCCTGCTGCCGGGCTTCCGCCTGGGCTGGATGGCCGGCCCCAATGAGCTGATCCAGAAAGCGGTGACGGCCAAGCAGTCGGTCGACCTCTGCTCGCCTCCTTTCAACCAGTCCATCCTTTACGAGTTTCTGCACCGCGGCCTGCTCGAGAAGCAGATCTCCGTCATCATCAAGGCCTACCGGAGAAAACGCGACTTCATGCTTTCCATGCTCTCGAAGTACATGCCCAAGCTTCCCGGCCTGAAATGGACGCAGCCCCATGGCGGATTATTTTTATGGGTGACCCTGCCGGAAACCATGGACGCCGGTGAGATGTTCCACGCCGCCATCGAGAGGCAGGTGGCCTACGTGGTCGGCACGGCCTTCTATCCCGACGGCGGCGGCCACAATTCCTTCCGCAGGAACTTCTCCTATTCCAGCATGGCCGAGATCGAGGAAGGGGTCAAGCGGCTGGGCGAGGTCATCGGTTCATGGAAAGGCAGCCAGGAATCGGCGATCATGACGCCGTGAAGAAGAGGGTACAGGGTTCAGGGTACAGGGTATAGGGAAAAAGACAATATTTCGTACAAAGAGCAGAAGTCAATTTGCTTATCCATCCGTTGACCGTAAACGAGACGCAGACGATCTATGCCGAGATAAAATTCCTACCGGGTTGGAATCCAATCTAACCGCACGTTCGCATTTCGACGTTAGGGCTCGTTCCCCTAAACCCTAGACCCTGAACACTAAACTCTTTCTTATCCGATTTTATTCTTGACTTCGCTCATGATCAGCTTGGAAATGGCTTTGAGAGTTTCAACCACCCCGTCCCCGCGCGAGGCGACGGCCTCGAGCACCGGCTCGTTCTTTTTGCGCAGGGCGGCGATCAGCTCGTTGGCCGGCGTGACGTTGGGCAGGTCGCGCTTGTTCAGCTGCAGGATATAGGGGATAACGGCGAAATCAAGCTTGTAATCATTGAGGTTTTCCAGCATGTCCTGGATGCTTTCCATGTTGGCTTCGAATCTCTCCGTTTGCGAGTCGGCCACGAAAACCAGCCCGTCCACGCCGCGCAGGATCAGCTTGCGCGAGGCGCTGTAATAGATCTGGCCGGGGACCGTGTACAAGTGAAAACGGACCTTGTAGTCCTTGATGGTGCCCAGATCGAGCGGGAAAAAATCGAAAAAAAGCGTCCGTTCGGTCTCTGTAGCCAGGCTGACCAGCTTGCCCTTGTTGTCGCTCCTGACCTTTTCGTAAATATATTTGATATTCGTCGTTTTGCCGCTTAACCCGGGACCGTAATAGACAATTTTAAAATTTATTTCCCTGGTCGAGTAATTTAGAAAAGACAATTTTCAATCTCCAAAAATGCGGTCGATATCTTCATCGGAGACCCCTTCAAAGGGAGACCCTCCAGGCAGCTTGTCGCTGGCCTTCAATTTCTTGTAGATGATCAGGAACACTTTGGTCAATTGCTCCAACGCGCTGCGGACGCGGAAGCGAACCAGCCCCAGGTTGGAAGTGTTGTCAAAAATGACCACCAGCATGGTGCGGTCGTTGATCAGGGAAATATTCAGGCTTTGCTTGCTGGATTCGTTCAAAACCGCGGAAAAGCTGTCGATTTTCAGCATCTGGGCGATGCTGTTGATGGCGGCGACGCTGCCAGCGATCAGGGAGGAGATGGAATTCAGATTGATATCGTCCATTTCCCCGGTCGAAGCGATGCAATGGCCTTCCGAATCGGTGATGAAAACGACCTTGGCGCTGGCGTTTATTTTCAGCTTCTGCAGGATCTCTTTGATTAATGTATATTCCTCATTATAAATAATAAAGTTTTCTTGCATTTTTTAATTTCCCTCTAACTCCCTGACAAAATGGAATGATTCTTCATTCTTACGATTATACCACCGGCGTCCATAGAATACCATTGGTGTCCTTTCACCTTACCTCCTATTTGACTTCCAGGCGGCCTTCGATGGCCTTGGCAATCGTCACTTCGTCGGCGTAATCCAGGTCTGCCCCCACTGGCAAACCCAAGGCGATTCTTGAAATCGTAATTTTATACTGGCGGAGAATTTCTGTCAAATAATGGGCCGTGGCGCTGCCCTCGGTGGTCGGGCTGGTGGCGAGGATGATTTCGCGAAATACGCCTTTGTGGATCCTTTCGACCAGGCCGGCAATCCGCAATTCATCGGGGCCGATGCCCCGGATCGGCGAAAGATTGCCCAGCAAGACATGATAATAACCGTGAAACAAGCCGGTCTTCTCTATGGAATAGATATTGAAAGGCTCCTCCACCACGCAGATTTTTTCCTTATCGCGGTCGGGACTGGAACAGATCTCGCAGGGATTTACGGCGCTGATGTTGTTGCAAACGGAGCAATAGTCGATTTTTTCCCTGGCTTGGACAATGGCGTCCGCCAGGGCCAGGGCGTTTTTTTTATCGGTCCTGAAAAGATGAAAAGCGATCCTCTGGGCCGACTTGCGGCCGATGCCGGGAATCTTTTTCAACTCTTCGATCAGCTGCGCCAGAGGGGGGGTGTAAGGGACCATGTTTAACCGATCCGCTTCATGGGGCGATGACGGCAATCAAAGGGCGCCGAATGGGAAACCGCCGGGCAGGCCGCCTCCCATTCCTCCCAGGCCGCTCTTCAACTTTTCCTCGACTTTGGCTTGGGCGTCGTTCAGGGCCGCCACGACCAAATCCTGCAGCATTTCGATGTCGGCACGATCGACCGCCTCCGGGGCGATGCGCAGGGACTGCACCCGCTTGTGCCCGTCCATTTTTACGCTTACCATGCCGCCGCCGGAGTTTCCTTCGACGGCTACGGCATCCATCTGTTCCTCCATTTGCTTGGCCATGTTCCGGGCCATGCTCAGCATTTGATCAATATTGGGAATCTTAGGCATCGCTGCCTCCCTTGATGCTCTCAATGGAGATCACGTTGCCCTTGATCTTATCCTTGAGGCTTTTTATTTTTTTGTCATTTTTCAATTCTTGAACGAGCTTGTTTTCATTCTTTTCCGGCTTGAGCTCCTGGAGGCATATTTCCACCCCCATCTCCTTTCCGGCCAGCTGCCCGGCCAACTGCTGCAGATAAGTCTTGTTCTCCTTCATCATTTTCCAGGCATTTTCAAGATTGGCCGCCACCTGGATCAGCAGCACATCATTCTGCAATTGCAGCGTCGAAGAGCTCAAGACCGAAGCCAGTCGTGGTTTTTCCGCTTCTATCCGCGCTTTCAAGGCGATGATCAGGTCTCCACTCGCTACGGCGGCCGGCGGTTTGCTCGCCGACGGCTCGGTCTTCGGAACGGCGGGCGCGGCCGGCGCGCTGGCCCGCGCTGGATTGATTTTCGCCAAATATTCTTCAATGTTGACCAAGGCCGAAAAATAGCTCAACTTCAAGAACATGTATTCCAGGATAATGGAGGGATTTTCCGTGTAGCGCATGGTCTGTTCCAATTCCTTCACGGCATTGAAAAAGCGCAGCAATTCGACTTCGTTGACCTGCTTGATGATTTCCTTGATCTCGCTGACGTTTTCCGGGTTCAGGTTGTGCAGCCGTTCCGCTTCGGGGATCGATTTGATGACGATCAGGTCGCGGATGAAACGCAGGTATTCGCCATAAAAAAAACGCAGGTCGGTGCCGCGTTCGATCAACTCGCTGATCCGCTCGATGATCCCCTTGCGGTCACGGGAAAATACATGCCGGGTCAGGTTGATGAACGTTTGCTCGTCGATGATGCCCAGGATAGCCACCACGTCGTCGTCCTTGACGTCGCCGCTGGAAATGGCGATTGCCTGGTCGAGGATCTTCTTGGCATCGCGCAAGCTGCCTTCGGCCGATCTGGAAATCAGGTAAAGGGCGTAATCGGATATCTTGATCGTTTCCTTCTGGCAGATATTCTTGAGCACCCCCTTGATGACTTCGAAGGGGATGCGCTTGAACTCGAAATGCTGGCAGCGGGAGACGATGGTGGCCGGGATCTTGTGAAAGTCGGTCGTGGCCATGATGAAGATGGTGTGCTCGGGCGGCTCCTCGATGGTCTTGAGCAGGGCGTTCCAGGCCGCGTTGGAGAGCATGTGTACCTCGTCGATGACCACGATGCGGAAGCGGTTCTTTAAGGGTTTGTACTTGACCGTCTCGCGCAGGCTGCGCACCTCGTTGACGCCGTTGTTGGAGGCCCCGTCGATCTCCATGTAATCGGTGGAGTTGCCCTCGGTGATCTCCGCGCACGTCCGGCACTGGTTGCACGGCTCGATGGCCGGGCCGTGCTCGCAGTTGAGCGCCTTGGCCAGGATGCGGGCCGTCGAGGTCTTGCCGACCCCCTTCATGCCGGAAAAGATCATCGCCTGATACACCTTATTGATGGCGATGGCGTTCTGCAGGGTTTTGCAGATGCTGGCCTGGCCGATCAGTTCGGCAAATTTTTGCGGCCGATATTTTCTGGCTAATGCGAGGTACATTAATTTATTCCATTTATCAAAGGCTCAGGAAATCCCGGACACCTGCGAAATTCTACTTATTGCTGCTACCTTTCGGTCCTGACAAGGTTCATAGGTTCGCACCGCCAGGCTCCTGAGCCTTATCTCCGCTTGCAACGGGGCGTTTCGGCCCCGCGGGACAGGCATCAACGGAGAGGGTGGGATTCGAACCCACGGTACCGTTTCCAGTACACACGCTTTCCAAGCGTGCTCCTTAAACCGCTCGGACACCTCTCCAATCGAAAACCCATTTTATAATTGTTTTGCCCAAAAAGCAAGAGCCAAATTGAACTATCATGGCAAGCGACATGTCGTGACCGCCCGTCTTCGGGAGGGGAAAATACTAAAAATCGATCTTCAGGCCGAGGAAAACCAGGGAATCGCTCTTGAACATCCCAAACTTGGTTTCGGCCGCGTCGCCGGCGAGGAGCCAGAACCCGCCCAGCTGCGCGACCACGGCGTCGGCAACGCGAAATTCCGCCTCCGGCAGCAGGGCGAAAGCCGATGCCTGCGAGGTGATCTCCAGCAAGGAGCCGGCTTTCAGCTTGATCTTTTCACTGCCCGACTTGTATTCCAATCGGCCGAAGAGGTAGTTGGACAGCTCGCCGAAAAACCTTCCCTGCCCCAAGCCGAGATACTTTTCGGCCTCGGCGCTGAAGGCGAACTCGTCGAAGAATCCGTGCAGGAACTGCAGGTTGGCGTAGAAGCCGCCGCCGAAATTGTAGTCCAGACCGAGGACGTATTTCCAGTAACTCTTCTCCAGCAGCCGGAAACTGTTCTCAATGACGACAGGCTGCCCGGCGATGACGAGCGGAACGCGCGAGCTGCCGGTCACGTTCTCCGGCAGGACCAGCGCCGCCTCGCCCCAGAAGCCGACGCCGACGAATTCGCCGGCGCAATCGAACCCGGCCACCTGAACGTGTGGATAGTAAAATGTACCCGCTGCCGGCGGAAAAAGATCAAGCTCCTGTAGC
>JAPKZM010000101.1 GCA_026393775.1 Candidatus Aminicenantota bacterium | reverse complement strand
TATCCAGAAGTTCATCCATGGTATCGACGGGGTGAATCCTGATGTCATTTTTTACTTCTTCAGGGATATCTTCCAGGAAATCTTTTTCATTTTCAGAAGGAATCAGAATGTTCTTAATGCCGTAGCGGTGGGCGGCGATGATTTTTTCCTTGATGCCGCCGACCGGCAGAATTTTGCCGCGCAAAGTGATTTCTCCGGTCATGGCGTAATCGGACTTGACCGGAATTCCGGTCAACAGTGAGATCAGCGAAACGGCCAGGGTGACTCCGGCGGAAGGGCCTTCCTTGGGCACCGCGCCTTCGGGAATATGAAGGTGAATGTCATAATTTTTAAGCTCCTCGGTGTCCATCTCGAGTTCAAACAACTTGAGTTTGGTGTAGCTGAAAGCGGCTGAGGAAGACTCCTTCATGATCTCGCCCAAGCGGCCGGTCAAGATCAATTCGCCCTTGCCTTTCAGCATGCGTGCTTCGACCATCAGGATATCTCCTCCGGCCGCGGTCCAGGCCAGTCCGACGGCCACGCCGATCTCATTGTGGAGAAACACTTTCTGGTTGCTGTACTTGGGGATGCCCAGGTATTTTTGCAGCAGGAGCGGATCGATGACGATCGATTTCTTGTCTCTGTCCGTCTTCCCCTGTTCGATGATGGCACGGGCTGTTTTGCGCATAATGACGGCTATTTCGCGTTCCAGGTTGCGCACGCCAGCCTCGCGGGTATATTCGTTGATGATCTTCAGCAGGATGTCGTCGCTGACCTGGATTTGTGTGGCAGAAAAGCCGTTCTTTTCAGCCTGCTTTTTCACCAGGAAGATCTTTGCAATCTGCAGTTTTTCCCTCTCGGTATACCCGGGCAGTTCGATGACCTCCATGCGGTCCAGCAGGGCCGGAGGAATGGCGTCGGAAAAATTGGCGGTGGTGATGAAAAAAACCTGGGAAAGGTCCAGTTCCAGGTCCAGGTAATGGTCGACGAATTCGCTGTTCTGCTCAGGGTCGAGCGCTTCGAGCAGCGCCGAGGCCGGATCGCCGCGGAAGTCGGAATTCATCTTGTCGATCTCGTCGAGCAGGAACACCGGGTTCATGCTGCCGGCTTTTTTCAAGCCCTTGATGATCTGGCCGGGATAGGAACCGATATACGTGCGGCGATGGCCGCGGATCTCCGCCTCGTCCTTGACGCCGCCCAGGGAAACACGGACGAATTTGCGGTCCAACGCCCGGGCGATTGATTTGGAAAGGGAGCTCTTGCCCACTCCCGGCGGCCCGACGAAACAGATGATCTCCCCCTCGGATTTCTTGACCAGCAGCCGGACGGCCAGGTAATCCAGGATCCTCTCCTTGACCTTGACCAGGCCGTAATGATCCTCGTCCAGGATCTGGGCGGCGCGCTTGATGTCCTTGTTTTCCTTCTTGAACTTGTTCCAGGGAATGGCCAGCAGCCAGTCGAGATAGTACCGCGAGACTGTGCTTTCGGCCGAGTAGGGGGGCATGGCCGCCAGGCGCTCCAGTTCCTCGTCGGCCCTGGTCTTGACGTATTCGGGCAGCCGGGCTGCCGCAATCTTTTTTTTGTACTCGTCGTAATCGCTTTCCTGCCCCTCCTCGCGCTTGAGGTTGGGCTCGAGGTCGCGCTGGCTGCGCAGCAGCAGTACCTCCTTCTTCAGGATGTTGAAGACGCGGACGCAACGGGTGTAGGAGTTCAGCTCCTCGAGCAGGGTTTGCTTGATCTTCAGCGGGATGTTGATGATGGAGATGATGATGTCCGAGGCATCGGCGAGCTGGCTGGGCTTGAGGCGGGTCATGATGCCCGGCAAGCGCACCCTTTTCAAGTTGATGTATTCCTCAAACAAGGCGATCAGGTTGCGTGAAAGCTCCAGCAGGTCCTTGCCGGTCTCGCGGATGTCCTCCAGGGTGCTCAGCCGCACCAGGTAGAAATCGTCACTCCCGGCATAGCGCAGTATTTGCCCCCTTTTCAGGCCTTGCACGACAAGGCGGTAACTGCCGTTGTTCTGTTCGGCTGATTTCTCGATCTTGGCGATAGTGCCGATCTCGTATATTTCCTCGATCGCCGGAGCCTCGGTGGCCTGGTTCTTCTGGGCGGCCAGGAAAATGTATCCGCCATACTGGCCCTGCGAGGCCTTCAAGGCGTTGACCGACTTGTCGCGGCCGACCAGGATCGGCACAATGACGTTTGGAAAAGCGACCAACTCCCGCAGCGGGATCAGGGGCAGGACCAGTTCCTTGTTGTTCAGGCGATCCATTTTTTGTCTTTGAGGAAGTCGCCATCGATCACGACTTTGCTGACCGAATCCTTTTTGGAGGGGATTTCAAACATCAAATCGAGCATGATCTCTTCAAAAATGGCGCGTAAACCCCTGGCGCCTACGCCGCGGCTGATGGCCTGCCCGGTGATCTTTTCCAGGGCTTCCTGCGAGAATTCCAGGTCAACCCCGTCCATTTTGAAAAGGGCCTTGAATTGCTTGGTAATGGAGTCCTTGGGTTCGAGGAGGATGCGGTACAACTGTTCCTTGTCGAGTTCGTTGAGGACGCCGGTCACG
>JAPKZM010000237.1 GCA_026393775.1 Candidatus Aminicenantota bacterium | reverse complement strand
TGGTTAAAAAAGCGCTGCGCATTCATCAGCGCGCGCTGACCATCGACACCCATTGCGACACGCCGTTCAAACTCCTTGAAAAGGATTGGGATATCG
The DNA here is from genome assembly GCA_026393775.1 of Candidatus Aminicenantota bacterium. Classification (GTDB taxonomy): domain Bacteria; phylum Acidobacteriota; class Aminicenantia; order UBA2199; family UBA2199; genus UBA2199. The sequence goes on along the minus strand of JAPKZM010000237.1, from coordinate 14,273 downwards.
GCCAATATCATCAGCCGGGACAGCCCGACAGCGGCTGCCAAGACCTGCCGCGCCTGAAGGCCGGGGGGCTCGACGCCACCTTTTTCGCGGTATTCGTCGGCCAGGGACCGCGCAGCGAGGAAGGGCACGCCAGGGCCAAGGATAAGGCCGTCGCCATCCTGGACGCCATGGACTCCATGTTCAGCCGTTATCCGCGCCAGTGTGCCCTGGCTTTGGCGGCGGGCGACGCGAAAACCCTGGAAAAAGAAGGCAAGACGGCCATTTTCATCGGCATGGAAAACGGCTACCCGCTGGGGCACGATATCGCCCTGCTCGACTATTTCTACCGGCGCGGCGTGCGCTACATCACCCTGGCCCACACTTCCGACAACGATATTTGCGACTCGTCCACCGACCACAAGGACCCCGAGGACCGGGCCTTAAGCGACTGGGGACGGCAGGTCGTGCGGCGCATGAACGAACTGGGCATCATGGTCGACGTTTCGCACATCTCCGACCGCTCCTTCCGCGAGGTGCTGGCACTGACGAAAGCCCCGGTCATCGCCTCGCACTCCTGCGCCCGCGCCATCTCCGACAGCCCGCGCAACCTGAGCGACGAGATGCTCCTGGCCTTGAAAAATAACAACGGCGTCATCCAGCTCTGCATTCTCAACGACTATGTCAAGCAGCCCCCTCCCGACGCCGCGCGGGAAAAAGCCTTCGCGGAATTCTTCAAGAAAGAGGAGGACCTCGGCGGCTGGAGCAGCATCAGCGATCCGGCCGTCAGGGAGAAGCTGGAGCAGGAGTACCACGATCTGGACAAGCGTTTCCCCAAGCCTCCGGTCTATGTCAAGGACGCGGTGGATCATATCGACCACATCGTGAGCCTGATCGGCATCGATCACGTGGGCATCGGCACCGATTTTGACGGCGGCGGCGGCCTGGCTGACTGCTCCGACGTCACCCAGCTGAAGAATATCACCGTCGAGCTGGTGCGCCGCGGCTATTCGGAAAAAGACATCGCCAAAATCTGGGGCGGCAACGCGTTGCGCGTCATGGAGCAGGTCAGCGACGCAGCCAAGAAATAGCAGAAGAATGAGCTTGGTGTAAGGCGCAAGGTTTAAGGTAGAAGGTAACAGCAATCAACCAAGCCCAGGCTTTATTTTTTTCACCTTATACCGTATACCTTATACCTTATACCTTTCGTCGAGTTCAGAAAGCTGTTTCAGTTTTTATTTTCATCCCGGTCAACCAAAGCGTTAGGATAGCCGTCAAAGGGGCATGCTGCAAATGAACGGTTATGAAGCCGATTGGGTGGCCCTGGCCAAAGCGGGAGACCGCAGTGCCATGCGTGAGCTGTACGAGCGCACCCGCAGCCGCATTTTTTCACTGGCTTATCGCTACGCCGGCAACGCCGCCGACGCCGAAGACATCCTGCAGGATTCCTTCATCAAGGCTTTTTCGTCGCTGCGCAAGTGCCAGCTGAATGAAAACTCCTATTTCGCCACCTGGCTCTACCGCATCGCCGTCAATTGCTCCCTCGATCACATCCGCCGCCGCCGGACCCGCGAAAGCCACGCGAACGCGGAATGGAGTACCCGTCTTTCGGCCGACACTGAAAACGAAGGCTCGGCCACGCCCGAAGGGGAATATTTGCGCGGCGAGATCCGCCAGCAGGTGCAGCGTGGCTTGGCCAAGCTCAGCAGCCGCAAACGCATGGTGGTGGTCTTGCGTCATTACCAGCAGTTGAAGATCGGCGAAATCGCGGCGGTCATGGGCTGCAGCCAGGGCAGCGTCAAGCGCCAGCTTTTTCGAGCCCTGGCCCAATTGAAAAAAGAATTGCCCGTCGGTTTGGGAGAATGAAAATGAAATGCAAAGAATGGACGGACCTTGTTTTTGACTACCAGGACGGCCGCTTGGCCGAAGCGGAAAAAGCGGAATTCGAGCACCACCTGCGCGCCTGCCCCGCCTGCAGCGCCCGGCTGGGAGAAATAAGCGAGATCGACGGCCTTCTGCAAAAAACCGTTACGCCGGCGCCCGGCGCCGATTTTACCGCTTCCTGGCAGAAGATCGCCGCCGCGCTCGCGCCGGACCGGCGGGTCTACGCGCCCCGCTCCCGCCGGGCACCGCGCTGGGCCTTCCTGGCAGCCGGGTTCCTGGCCTTTTTCATCTTGGGCGTCGGCTTTGCCCGCCTTTATTTTTCCCCGGCCGGAACGGAAAACACCGCCTCGGCCGACGCGCCCTTCCTGTATTCGGCTCGGGACTATTTCGCCGCCCTGCAGCCCGTCCTTTCCGAATTCAGCAATGCTCCCGCTGCGGGAGACGGCGCCGCGTTCGACTCCGCCCGGCTGCGGCGGTTGCTGAACAACCTGCAGCTGCTGCGCCTGCGGGCCGACCGGAACCGGGACGCCTCGCTGCTGGCACTGCTGGACGACATCGAACTGGTCCTGCTCGAAATTGCCCACCTGGACCGCTCCAATCCCGAAAATACGCGCCTGGTCAACACCTTGATTCAGGAAAAAGGGATCACCATGAAAATGAAGGTTTATAAATTCAGAAACCGCAAAGCGGTGAGCATATAAGGAGGCTCTTCATGAAAAACCTGAAAAAGTTCGTATTTTTTCTTTTGCTCGTTCTGCTGGGCGCGCTCGTTCCGCTGGCCGCCCAATCCGGCCAGCCGGCCGGCGATAAAGCCCAAAAAATATTCCAGGCCGGCAAGGACGCCATCTACAAAAAAGAATGGAGCCAAGCCGTCAAGCAATGGGAAAGCTTCAACTTTCAATTCCCCAAGAGCCAATGGGGCGCCGAACCGCACTACTGGCTGGCCTACAGCCTGAACCAGGCGGCCAAGGAAAGCGGCGATTTCGACAAGCAGACCGTTGCCCGCGAAAAGGCCATGGCCGAGATCGAGCAGCTGCTGCAGCGCTTCGGCGAAAGCAGCTGGGCCAGCGACGCCCGCATGCTGCGCATCGAATTGGCCGAATATTTGAGCGCCGCCGGAAAGACCCAGTACAAGAAATACATTACCGGCAGCGCCGAAAACGGCAGCGGCTCGGACATGGACGTCAAGCTGGTCGCCCTGGACGCCCTGCTGCAGATGGACGAGGAAAAAGCCCTGCCCATCCTGAAAAAGATCATCAAGGAAAACAAGGACAAGAATATCCGCGCCAAGGCGATTTTTGTCCTGAGCCAGCACGACGACCCCTCGATTCCGCCCCTGCTCGGCGAGGTCGCCCGCACCGACAGCGATCCCTATGTCCGCGAGCAGGCCATTTTCTGGCTGGGGCAGGAGGGGAGCGAAGCCGGACTGCGCATCCTGATCGATCTGTATACCGGCCTCCAGGACCGCAAGCTCAGGGAAAAAGTCCTGTTCGCTTTCTCCCAGAACGAGAGCGATGCGAGCTTCCGCAAGCTGCAGGAAGTCGCCAAGAGCGACCCCGATCTGGGACTGCGCGAAAAAGCGATCTTCTGGATCGGGCAATCCGGCAACAAAGCAGCCCCCGGCGCCCTGCTGGACATGTACAAGGCCAACAGCGATCTCGAGCTGAAAAAGAAGATCATTTTTTCGCTGGGGCAGCTGGACGACGAGCAGGGCATGACCATCCTCAAGGAGATCGCAACCGGAAATTCCGACGACCGGCTGAAAGCGGAGGCGGTGTTCTGGATCGGCCAGAATGGAGGCGAAGCGAGCGCCAATCTCCTCAAGGCGCTTTACGACGGCAATACGAGTTTCGCGGTCAAAGAAAAGATCCTATTCAGCCTGAGCCAGAACGACAGCCAGGCGGCGCTGAAGCACCTGTTCGCCATCGCCCGCAACGAAAAGAACCCCGAGCTGAAGAAGAAAGCGGTGTTCTGGATCGGCCAGGCCGACAGCGAAGAGGCGGCGAAATTCCTCCAACAGCTGATCGACCAGGAATAAACCGCTGCTGACCATGAAACGCCAATTTGTGATTTTCATGTTTTGTTGGCTGCTGCTAGCCTGGCTGGTTCCAGCCGCTTCCGCCCCCACGGCGGCCATGTTCAAGGGGCAGGTGACGGTCAAGGAAACGGGCGAACTGTCTCTGCAAGAACGCTCAGCGGAAATCTGCCGCCAATTTGCCAAGGAAACGGACGGGGGCAGTATTTTCACGGCCTGGGCTTTCCCCACTTTTGAGCACATCAATTCCTGCCGCCGCCATCACGAGGGCAGTGAAAGCGTCCCCATAACGGTCAACTCCGGATCGGGAATACGATCTGGGCAACTAGCGCCTGGCCTGGCTGGGAACGGCCGACGAAATCCAGGGGCTGGAATTCATCCGCTCCGTTTTCGGCCAGAATACCGATCATGCTGTGCGCGAAGATCTGGTGTTTGCCCTTTACCTTTTCAACGCTCAGGCCGCCACCTCCGAATTGATCGCCCTGGCCCGCCGCAACGCCGACCCCGGCATCCGCAAGGAGGCCATTTTCTGGCTCGGCCAGAAAGCTTCAGCGGCGGCAGTCAAGGCCCTGGGCGATGTGATCGACTCGCCCGAAGACCTGGAAATAAAGAAGCAGGCCGTCTTCGCCCTCAGCCAGCTGCCGGAAGATATCGGGACGCCAAAGCTGCTCGACATCGCCCGCCGCAACCCCCATCCGCGCCTGAGGAAAGAGGCGATTTTCTGGCTCGGCCAGTCCGACGACCCGCGTGCCCTGGATCTGTTTACAGAAATTCTGACAAGATAGCGAGAGTCATTTTCGAACCAAATTAATTCAGATATCAGCCGGGTAGGGAACGCAAATTTGCGTTCCCTACATACGAAATTTGCTGCTTCAGTTCTTGATATCGATGCCGCCCAGCAGGGCCGAGGCCTTGATGATTAGCTTGCCGCTGCCCGCGGCCGGGGTCTGGCGGGTGCGGTCATCGACGCCGCCCAGCATGTTATTCGGGTGCACCTCAATGCGCCAGTCGCGGGGAATAAATATCTCAACCCCGCCCAGGACGGTGGAAACCGTCAGCAGCCAGTCTCCCGCCGCCAGCTTGGCCTCGAGCAAGTCGATCTTGGTGCCGCCCAATATGTTGTGCACGTCGCCGCCCTTGAATTCCTGGCTGTTAACCCTGCGGTCGGTGCCGCTCAGGATATTGGTCACCTGGACAATGGAGTCGCCGCTGCCCGTGGCCGTGCGCCCGCTCAGAGGCATGGGCACGGGAGATTTACGGAATATAATGGAGATGCCAAGCAGGATCAGCGCGACCGGCCAGAAACGCCAGACGTCCCCCCAGCAGATCGTCCCCAGGGTGGCCAGTAAAAAAACGATGCCCAGCAGCACCAGGAACAAGCCGGAAAAATCAAAAATATTGCGGTTGTTGTACAGGTGGAACAGTCCGAGAGCGATCAGGATCAGCGGCCACCAGTGCTTGAGGTCAAGGTCGAAGGGCAATCGCCCCAGGTTGGCCAGCAGGACCAGGGTGCCGAAAACGATCAAAACAATGCCCAGCAGGATGGCGCCGCTGGGCAACGATTTTTTATCCGTCATGGTTTCCTCCTCCGAGAACCCGCTCAGTATAAGGACCTTTGCCGGCCGTGTCAATCGACATTGATCCGGCCAGGCCGGAGAACGTTATTTGCTTTCCGTTTCCAGATCGGCTTCGCTCGCCCGGTACCAGGTCTGCGAGCGCCCGATCTTGAAGATGACACGGATGTAGCCGAATACGCGCAGGCTTTTGCCGTCGGCTGCCGGGATCAATTCACAGTGATAGATCTTGCCGTTGTCCGGGTCCAACACGTTGCCGTCCACCCAGCGGTCGCCGTCCGGCTTGAACCCCCAGAGGAATTCCATGCCGAGGCTGGGCTTGTCCTTGAACGGCGGCGGGCATTTCGTGCAGGGGTCGCTCAGGCTTTCACCGGGCCGCAGAAAAACCTTCTCGATGCGGCCCTTGAGCCCGCTGCTATTCTCCCAGATACGGACAATGGAACGGACCTGGTGGGTCTTGTCATCCACGGTTTTCCACAGGCCCAGCGCCGAAGCCGCCGGCATGACCATGGCCGTGCCCAGCCAGGCCGCCAGCAGAAGCGCGCTTAAAATCCAGTTTCGTCTCATGGCTGATGACTCCTCGACCGGCGGCTTCTCAGCGCTCTCGCCGGTACATGATATTGAAAATTTCATCGCGCAGTTTTGCCGCGGCCATAGCCGGATCGGCGGCGCGGGCGATGCCGCGCGATACCGAGAGCAGCATGCCCTTGCCGTCCGGGCGCAGGCCGGCATGAAGCGCGTCTTTCATGCCGCCGCCCTGGGCGCCCAGGCCGGGGGCCAGGAACCACAAACCCGGCCTTTTCCCTGTCGGTCAGGAAGGGGTCGATGGAATCTTTCCCCAGGTAGGGCGAGAGGGTGACGGCATGCGCGCCCAGCGTCGTGAACGCCGATTTGGCGTAGGCCACGGCGGTGGAGGCGATGTCGCCGCGCTTGGCGTCGAGGATGACGGGGATCAGCGAGCCCTGCCGCTGCGACTCGTTCCGGACGGCGTCAATGACTGATTTGAGCGCCTCCCAGCCCGGGGCGCCGAATTGCTCGAAGAAGGCGGCGTTGGGCTTGAAAGCCGCGGCGTAAGGCGCGGTCTTTTTTACCAGGTTCAGGCAGGAGGCAAGCGCTCCGGCGGCGTTGGGGGTTTGCAGGTCGGACAAGTGCGGATCGAGGCCGATGCAGAGCAGGGAGGAGCAATCGGCGACGCGTTTTTCCAGAAAGGTGAAAAAGCTTTCCATGACGGCTATTGTAGGGTAATCCCCGCATAAAAGTCAAACGACCCCGCGAGGGGGCAGACAAATTATATCCGCCAAAGTCGGCGGATAATTTGTGCTGAGTTTGCTTTTCGGGGCCTGATCTGCTAGTTTGTAATTAAAAAGGAGTCGGCATGGATACGGCAATCATTATATTTTTGGGCGTGGTGCTCGTCGCCATCCTGGTTCTGATCGTCATCCTGTCGCGGCCCAGGGACGTAGGCCTCAACCAGCAGGTCATGGACTTGAAAAACCAGCTGTTGGACATGAAAACCGCCCAGATGGAGTCGCAGCACCAGGCCTTGGGCCGGCAAACCGAACTTTTTCAGCAAGCCCAGAAGGTGATGTCCGGGCAGCTGGACGCCATCACGCGCACGGTCAATGAGAACCTGACCCGAACCCAGGGCAACATCACCAGCCAATTGAGCCAGACCGGCAGCGTGGTCGGTGAAATCCAGAAAAAACTGGGAGCCCTGGAGGAGACCACCCGGCAGATGAAAGACATCGGCAAGGACATCGCTTCGCTGCAGGATATATTGCGGGCCCCGAAACTGCGCGGCAACCTGGGCGAATTCCTGCTGGAGGACCTGCTGCAGCAGGTTTTCCCGGCCGGCAATTACTCCATGAAATACTCCTTTAAAAACAACGTCCAGGTTGACGCGGTCATCCGCCTGGGCGAATGGATCATCCCGGTGGACGCCAAATTTCCCCTGGAGGCCTTCCAGCGCCTGATCGCGGCAGTGGACGATGACAGCCGTAAAAAAAACAAAAAAGAATTCATCAAAAGCGTCAAGATGCGCATCGATGAAATCGCCGACAAATACATCCGCCCCGACGAAAGCACGTTCGATTTCGCCCTGATGTACATCCCGGCTGAAAATGTCTTTTACGAAACCATGATCAGCGACACATTGACCGATAAAAATTATGAAATATTCAATTACGCCATGTCCCGGCACGTGATCCCGGTCTCGCCCAACAGCTTTTACGCCTACTTGATGGCCATCGCCTTCGGCCTGAAGGGACTGAAGATCGAGCAGCAAACCAAGGAAATTTTAAAAAACCTGGTCAAGGTTCAAGACGGCTTCACCCATTTCTACGCCGACTTCAGCCTGCTGGGCAAACATATCGGCAACGCCGGCAGCAAGTACGAGGAGACGGCCAGGAAAGCCGAAAAGTTCCATGAACGGCTGATCCACTTCACCGGCATCCCGGACGAACTGCCGAGCGTCACCGACAAGATTTTGGACAAGCCAGAGTAATTTTCAGCACTGGCTTCAGATCGATATCTCGATCCCCCCGGCTGCGCCACCCCCCTTCGTAAAGGGGGTAAAGAGAATAAGCTATATTTTGTAAATTGGCCATTACTATTCTACGTTCTTTTTTCTTAAATTCCCCCCTTACCCAAGGGGGGATGAAGGGGGGATCTCTTACTCGCCAATGATCTTGAACAACACCAGTTTGCGGAGCTTGCCCCCCATTGCCGCTTCCTGTATAATGTTCGGACCAGGAGGTGCAAGCATGGAACCCTTCATCAGCGCTGCGCCGGGCATCAATGTCGAAGAGATCATGGACGCCATCCGCAAAAAAATCCAGGACAAGAAGGACTCCGGCCTTCTGAAACAGCGCGAAATTGACGAAATCGCCGAAATGGAGCTGCAACCCCTGCCCGATTTCCAGGAGATACCCAACATCTACGACCCGATCCTGTATCCCGGCGCCGGCGAAAACCAATCCCCGTCCGTGTCGCTCGAGGAAGCCCTGCGCGAGACGGGTCCGCTCAAGGCCGTCATGAAAAAGGTCAGGAGCCTGTTTTCCCCATTGATCCGCTTCATGACCCGCCCCATGTATATCGAGCTTAAAACCGACATCCTGCAGCTGCAGAAAAAGGACCGCATCGTCATGCAGAGCAGCGAATACATTCGCCTCCTGCACAACGCCACGCACAACATGATCGTCGAGATCTCGAAGCTGAAGACCGAGGAGGAACTCCTGAAAACCAAGATCAAAATCCTGGAAGACAGGAGCGAATTCCTTGAAAACCGGGAGCGGGCGCTGGAGAAAAAACTGCCGCCGACATGAAAGTCCACCAGTTCCTGACCTCTTACGCCTACGGGGACGCCATCGGCAACGAAGCCCTGGAGATCCGGGATTTCCTGCGCGCCAACCAGATCGAATCCGAGATCTTCACCATGCATTTCCATCCCCGCTACGCCCACCAGGTGCGCAATTATCTCGACTACGACCGCTTCTCCGATCCCGGGAACCTGGTGATCTATCATTTTTCCATCGGTTCGCCAGTGACCAAGAAATTCCTGCGCCTGCCCGACAAGAAAATCATCATCTACCACAATATCACCCCCTACCATTTTTTCCTTGATTTCCACCGCATCCTGGCCAAGGACTGCTTCAGGGGCCGGCTGGAGCTGAAGAGCCTGGTCGACAAGGTCGACCTGGCCCTGGGCGATTCCGAATACAACCGCGAGGAACTGCTCAGGGCCGGGTTCAAGCAGACCGGCGTCCTGCCCCTGGTCATGGATTTTACCAAGTTTGACCAGCCGGTGCTGCCCGTCTTGCGCGAACTGTTCGCCGACGGTAAAACCAACCTGCTGTACGTCGGCCGCATCATTCCCAACAAAAAGGTCGAAGATGTCATCAAGACCTTCCATCTTTATCAGAAGCATTTCCATGCCGCTTCCCGGCTGTTCATCGTCGGCGAATACCGCGGTTTCGAGCGTTATTTTTCCGCCTTGCAGAACCTGGCCCGGGAGCTAGGAGTGAAAAACATCCATTTCAGCGGCCATGTCCCGCTGGCCGAGGTGATCTCCTACTTCAAGCTGGCCCACCTGTACCTGCATCTGAGCGAACATGAAGGCTTCTGCGCCCCGATCCCGGAAAGCTTTTACCTGGGCATCCCGGTCGTGGCCTACGCCGCCGGAGCGGTCGCCGAGACCATGAATAACGGGGGGGTGCTGGTGCACGAAAAGGACTTAGTAAAAGTGGCGGCCCTATGCCACGAGATCCTGAGCAATCAGGCGCTGCGGGCGGCGCTTCTGGCCGGCCAGGAAACAGCGCTGGAAAAATATCGCCAGCAGCGCACCGGCCGGACCCTGCTCGCCTACCTGCAAGGCCTGCAGCCATGAATGACAATCAATGTCCCCGCCGAGGGGGCCAGGCCGTCATCGTTCGCTACGGCGAAATCAGCCTCAAGGGCAGGAATCGCAGCCAGTTCGAACTGGGCCTCAAAAATGATTTGGACTGGTTCCTGCGCCAGAACGGCCATTCTTTTTCAAGCATCTCCATGCAGCGCGGCCGGATCTATATCCACGGCTGCATCGGCCTCCCCGACCTGGAAAAAGTCCTCGGGGTCTACTCGTACAGCCCGGCCCTTGAAATCCCCAGAGACTACGAAGCCTTAAAAAACGCGAGCGCCGGCTTCATGCCCGCCATAAAAAAAAGCGCCCATTTCCGGGTCAGCTGCCAGCGCCTGGACAAGCATTTCACCCCCGACTCCATGGCCGTGGAAAAGGAGATAGGCGCCATCATCGCCGAACGGACCGGCACCCCGGTCCGGTTGAAGGACCCGGCCTTCGAGCTGCACATCGAGATCGGCCAGCGCCACATCTACCTTTTCAGCGAAAAGATAAGTGCCTTCGGCGGTTTCCCCGTCGGCAGCGCCGGCAAGCTGGTTTCCCTGATCTCCGGGGGCATCGACTCGCCGGTAGCCACCTTCCTGATGATGAAACGCGGCGTCTGGCCGGTCCTGCTCCACTTCAAGGTTTCCGAGGCCGAAGCGGCCAAGGTGTCCCGCCTGCGCGACCGGCTGGAAGCCTTCAGCGCCGGCAGGAAGATCAAATTGATCGTCATCCCGCGCGCGGAGCTGTTCCAGGGGAAATTTTCCGGACTCTTCGGAACCCGCCTCGAGCCGTACGTCTGCGTACTCTGCAAGTACCTGATGCATAAAAAGGCCTCCCAGATGGTCAAGGAAGAGGGGGCTTTCGGGATCATCACCGGCGACAACCTGGCCCAAGTGGCTTCCCAGACCCTGAAAAACCTCCTGGCCCAGCGTCGTGGCAGCGACTGTCCGGTCTACAGTCCGCTGATCGCTTACGAAAAGATCGAGACCATGGCCCTGGCCCGCCGTATCGGCACCTACGACCTTTCGATCGAGAGCGTCCCGGGTTGCACGCCGCCGCGCAACCCCAAGACCGGCGTCAAGCTCGAGCGGCTGCTGAAGGTTCTGGAAGAAACGGGATTGAAATAAAGAAGACAGCGCGGCTTCGCCCGCAGACTGCTCCCTTTATTATTGAATTAATATATATAAAGCGGGAGTAGAAAAAATTTCCGCTTATAAAGGCGCCGGTTGTTTTTTTTGATACCAATTACCGGCTTCATCCTGCAGCCAGTGCCCGACGGCGGCGAGAACGGCAATCTGCGCGGCCCGGCGCTTGCCGACCTCTTCGATTTTGGTGTTGACTTTAATGGCGATTTCTCCATAAACCGTTTTACGGTCCTCATTCTCCGCCTGAACGATCAGGATATTTTCTTCGCTTTTCCCGGTTTCGCCCCTGAACACCAAAAAACCGAGATTGTTTTCACCAACCCACTCCAGGTTTTTCATCTGTTCCAGCATCGGTTTCCTTTGCAAAAACCTTTCCTTCAACTCTACACTTTCGGCCTGAATGGCAACCGCCAGCAGGAACAATGCTCCCAAAAGGACGGCTGTGATTTTAATTTTGCCTTTCATTGTAATTCCTCCTTTTTCTGGGTGTTGTCCTTTTCAGTTGCGACCGCGGCTTTGTCGATGTCAGCGAAGAAATTTTCCAGTTCGCGGTCGATCCTGATCCTGACGTCCACCGTGATGTGAACCGGCTGGATGGTCATTTCATGCTTAATTTTTATGCAGGCGGTGACAAGCAGCACCGGTGCCACCACCAGCAAAAAGATCTTTTTACCCATATTTTCCCTCCTTGTTTTTATTTATTTTTCCTGATGACTGGAGGTCATCTGGCTGCTGGCTTTGAGCAGATCCTTCAGGTCGATATCGTTGAAGTTGATGTCCAGCAGCAGCCCCTTGAGTTCCACATTGCGGCCGCCAGAGGGGTCCTTGATGAAATTCTTCAGCTTTTGATCATACAGCAGCGGCAATTTCTGAGCCGGTGCACCATCCATGGAAACGACCATATCCAGGCGGTTGTTTTTGCTGCTCACCTTCACTTTGATCCAATTGTAGCGGAAATCCCGGATCGCTTCCTCCACCAGCACCTGGCCGTTGGAGATGAGCTCGGGCTGAGCGACTTTCAGATTTCCACTGCTGCCGGGGGTGGAATAAAGGTAGCCGTCCAATAATACCGGGTTGCCATTGACCATCTGGATGGGAACAATGCCGTTCATCACGGCATCGCCGCTGACGATCTTTTTTCCCACCAGCGCGTTGAGCATCTGGGCGAAATTGACTCGGTCGCAGTAGAAAGTCATGAGAAAATCCTTTGCCCCTGGTTGCAAGCGGAAAGGAGCCATGATGATTTTTCCCTGGCACCAGTCAAAACGGCCCGATTCGATAAAAACCGTGCCGCCGCTTTCGCCGGCAAAAACCAGCTCGCCGTTGCTGAAAAGCATATCCTGCCATTGCAATTCCCGGAAAGCGAGGCGCTGGGCCGGGGCGGTGACAAAATCGAACAGGCTGTCCAGATTGATCTCGCCATTAACCCCGAGCAGGACGATCCCTTCCTTTTGCCGGTCAAAATCGGCGTTGGTTATTTTCAAGGTGGCGCTGCCGCCAACATGATCATTCCCAGCCCATATTTTGCCCGCGGCCTGGAAACGACCACTGCCGCTCGTCCCCTGCAGCATGGAATGCAATGGCTGCAGTGCGGTCTTGGCCGGCAGCGCGACCGGCGGGACCTGGAACTCGGCCCGCAGGTCCTTGCCGCCGGGATGCGGCGCGTATTGCCCCTGGAAGGTCAGCACGATTTTTGCGAGAGCGCTGTGCATCGACCCGGAAAAATGGAGAGCCGCATCTTCCTGAATAAGGCTGCCGCTGATGTCCTGCCAGTGCATGCCGTTGCTTTGCAGTTGGGCGACGGAAAATTTGCCTGCTTCACCCGGGCCGCTGCCGGGCCATTGCCAGGGCATATGCAAACGGATGCCCGCTGCTTGTAGACTGTTGCCCGCGCCGGGTACTATATTGCCGCCTTTGACAGTCAGCAAGCCGCGGCCGCGAAAATCTGCCCCGTAACTGTAATCCAGTTCCGCGCTGCCGCTGAACTCTTCGGCCAGGGCGCGGTAGCCCGCCAGCCGCAGAGCGGCCCCAGGCATCCGGCAAACAGCTTTGGCATGCAGACGTCCGGCGTCGCCATTCAGGGAGGCATCCAAGTCCAAGCGGCCCCGCAGCGAATCCTGGCCAAAGGTGATGGCCAGGTCGTGCTTGCTCCGGGCCTGCATGGTCCAGGCGATAGTCCCCGGCTTAAAGCTGCCCTGGAAATCACCGTCAACGGCATAGGGTTGGGTGATCTCCGCCGGGAGCCCCAGCGCCACCAGCGTCCCGCTTCCGCTCTGCAAGCGAAAACTGCCGTTGATCCGCGCCGTTTTCCAGGGTCCGCTGATCTTCCCGTCGAGGCGCTCGACCAACACCGGCAGCGGCCGGGCGACCTGCAGAGCGCGAATGGAAAATTCCAGATCGGGCCACCGGCGGCCGCGGATATCCAGCCGGAAGGGGGCTTCGATCCCAAATTCTCCAAACTGCAATTGGCGCCCCTGGATAGCGGCAACGATATCCTGCGCCGTGAAGCCGCTGCCTATCTTGCCAGTCAGGGAAAAAGAATCCAGCCAGGCCGATGCTTGCCCAGGGATGGCCAGCCGTGTCTCAGCCAAAGCGGAAACGGCTACAGTTGCCGTTTGAAAATTTCCCTTTTCCAGGATGATTTCGCCTGCGGCTGTGATTCGGCCTTTGACCCAGGCGGCAGACCCGAAGCCGGCCTGGTCGATCAGCGTTTGCAAGGGAAACCCGGGGGCCGTAAAGCCAATTTTTCCGGCCGTGAATTCTTTATTGACCATGCCTTGCAGGCGAACCGTCTCCCCCAGCGGGCGCAGGAGGGCGGCAAAAACATAGTCAGCCCCCAAGGCGCGCAGGGTCGCGCTGACGGGAATTTCCAAAGATCGCCCCGCCCAGGCGAGACTCACGTTCCCGTCTTCCAGGCTGAGCCGCTCGACCGTGACCATGCGACCGGTTTGGGACTGTTGAACGGTCATGCCCTGGAATTTGAAACCCTGGCCCTGGTCTTCGATCTTTATCCAAGCGCCGACTATCCGGACATTCCGGATCTTCTTCTGCCAAAGCCCGGCCAGTGAATATTCGATGGATAAATAAGGAATGCGCAGATCGGGCGCGGCCGCGTCTCCCACTGTGATATCGGCAAGGTCAAGGCGCCGCCAGCCGACATGGATCGCCTTGAACTGCAGGTTTTTCAGCCCGAATTTTTCCGCCTGCGCGATGAGGACATTTTCAGTGATCCCCGGCAGCGAAAAATAGAGGCTAGCCGCGATCAGCAGGGCCAGGCCGAT
>JAPKZM010000015.1 GCA_026393775.1 Candidatus Aminicenantota bacterium | reverse complement strand
CCGTCGACAGCGCCGAGAAGCCGAAGCGCTCCTTGACGCGGTGGATGCCGGCGGTCATTTTTTCGTCGCGCAGGGAGAAGAAGGGCAGGATGTCGCGGCCGGGCTGCAAGTCCTCCACCTTGGCGCCGACCAGGCGCAGCGGCAGCCCCTTTTTGGCCAGCAGCAAGCGCAACAGTGGCAGGGCGCTCTGCCAGAGGAGAAAGTAGGAATAGGTGGGAAACGGCAGCGTGGCGCGCTGGGTGAAGGTGGAAAAGTCGCTGAAGCGGACCTTGACCTCGACGCGGCCGGCGAACAGCTTGTCGCGCAGCAGCTGCACGGCCAGCCGGTCGAGCAGGTAGGCCAGGTGCGAGCAGAGCATCCCCTCGTCGCGGATGTCCTCGGGAAAGGTGGTCTCGCGGCTGAGGCTGCGGCTGGCCGGCTGCGGCCGTCCTCCTGTGGGGCTCGCCGGTTCGGGCCGCCCCCGCTCCAGCCCCCCGTGCGGATGGCCGGCAAAGATCTTTTTCCACAGCGAAATGTATTTTTGCTTCAGCTCATGGACGCGCCGCACCCCCAGCCCCTGCAGGATGAAATAGGTCTGCGGCCCGACCCCGGGGATCTTGTCCAAGGTCAGGTGGGAGATCCATTCCTCCTCGTCGTGCAGCCAGAAAAAGCCGCCCGGTTTGGCCGCCGCGCAGGCCAGCTTGGCCCCGAGCCGGGAAAACCCGAGCCCGGCCGAAATTTTCAGCCCGGTCTCGCGCTCGGCCGCGGCTTTGATCGTGGCGGCCAGCTCGTAAACCGATGCGCTCAGGTAGCGGCTGCCGCCCACGTCCAGGTAGGCCTCATCCACCGAGACCTCCTCCACCCGCGGCGAAAAGCGGTGCAGGCAGGCGAAGAATTGCCGCGAGATCCGGCTGTACAAGTGATAGCGCCCGCGCCGGAAGACCGCCTGCGGGCATTTCCTGGCCGCGGTGCGCAGTGCCATGCCCGAGTGCACCCCGAAGCGCCGCGCCGCGTAGGAAGCGGTGCAAACCACGCCCCGTTCGTGGGCCAGGCCGCCGACGATCAGCGGTTTGCCGCGCAGAGACGGATCGAGCGTCTCCTCCACCGCCGCGAAAAAGGCGTCGATATCCAGGTGCAGCACCGCCGGAGTTTTCATCGGTAACGGCGCAGCACGCCCACCACCTTGCCCACCAGCTGGAAAGAAGCGGTGATCGGCTGGTAATCGGGATTTTCCGGGGCCAGGATGAAAGCGCCATGGACGAGTTTCAGCCGCTTGAGAGTGATTGAGCCGTCCTGGAGGCGCGCCACCACCATCTGGCCGGGGTCGGCCTGGCTGGTTTTCTTGATCAAAACCAGGTCGTTGTCCTGGATATAGGCGTCCTTCATGCTCTGGCCCTGCACCCGGAAGGCCACGATGTCGCCGCCTTTTTCGGCCAGCCACTCGGGCAGCACCACCTCGTCGCCCAGGCTTTCAAATATTTCCAGCGCCGGGCCGGCCGGGACCATGCCCACCAGCGGCACGACCAGTCCCACAGGGGGACGGCCTTCGGCCAGCCGCTTGTCCGCGAATTCCCAGGTCCGGTCCGCCTTGAGCAAAGCCCCCCTGGCCTGCAGGCGGCCGAGGTAGGCGTGAATGGTCGCCGGCGAAGAAAGGCCGGTGGCGCGGGCGATTTCGCGCACGGTGGGGAAAACACCGTTGCGGCGGATCAGGCCCCTGATCTTTTCCAGAAAAAGCTTTTGTTGTTTGGTCAGCATTTGTTCGCCTTTTGTTCGCTTTTTTAATAATAGTATGGTTTTGGGTTCTTGTCAACCAGATAATGAAGAACCGGGCGTATGGCAGTTCGAGACACGTGAATTGACCAAACCAGTTCCATGATACAAGATATGAATTATTAAGAATATTTAAGAATTTTTCAGACCACTACCCCGCTTATAGTGCAAGCTGCTGATATGCCCAGAATGGGGAAATGAGCGGAGAAACTGCCTTGCAAGTCTTCTTATAATCCGAACTTCGAACTGTCTCTTTTATTTCTTCCAGCCGCGGGCAATGAGAAAAATGCCAAGGGCGATCAACAGCGAAGGCCAGAAGAAATTGCGGGCAAAATGCCACACCCGCCAGTAATAGGGGTGGAAAAAAGGGATGTTGTGCAGCAGGAAAATGGCGCCGACAAAGATCAGTATGACGCCCATGGCCAGGGGCACCATGTCGTTGGCGCGCCCCGCGGCTGGGGCCGCGACCTGAGCGGTTGCTGGCGCGCTTGCCTTTTTATCCGCCGCGAGCTGGTCGAACGGCTCGCTGGGAATGACGATCAGGCCGATGATATAAGCCAGCAAGGCCGCTCCGCCCATGAAAAAAAAGGCGACGGCTACGATGCGCACGATCACCGGGTCGATATTGAAATACTCGGCGATTCCGCCGCAAACACCTCCGATCATGCGATTTTGACGGCTGCGGTACAGTTTTTTCATCAGACCTCCTTGCGGGAATAACCCTTTAGATAGTATAAACGGAGAAACGGCGTCAATGGTTCAAAAAAAATGTCAGAAAACGGCGATTTTCCCCCTTGCCAAATATTTTACTTCGGTTATAATTATGGATTGTCAGTGAAAAAATGCAACAAATTGAAATAGAGATCGAGTCTGCGGCCAAGCGAAAATTGGTATTGCGCTCTTTCCCGGAACTGACCTCGGAGCGCAAGCTGGTCGGCAAGGGGCTGCGCATCATCGAGCAGAACCTGCCGGATCTGATGCGTTACATCTCCAAGCAAAAGGTAATGGGACATATGCCGAGCTACCAGATCATCGTCAAGACACGGGAAAAAATGGATATCGACCAGGTCCGCAGCCTGCTGAAGCACTGGCTGCGGCGCAAAAAAAACAGGCGTCTGGCCTACGTGGCCGTCGAACTGCTGCTGATGCCTTTCAGCGCCTTCATTGCCGTGCTGCCCGGCCCCAACGTCGCCTTCTACCTGCTTTTCGTCCTCTTCTACTTCCACCTGAAGGCGTTTCTCAGCTTGCGCAAGATTGACATTAATACACTGAATATTTCCTTTGAGCAAACTGAAGTATAAAGTAAAAAGTATAAAGGAAAAAGTAAGAAATAACCGACCTGACTACAAAAGACCCGGAAAGATATTTTTTTCTTACTTTAAACTTTTTACTTTATACTTTTTCCTTTCCTAGTCTTCTCGCGTCAACCATTTACAGTATTCCCGAGTTCAAACCTACAATCCCAGTTTTTTCTTGGCCTGGGCGGTGAGGGTCTTGAACTCCGCCTCGATGCGCTGCTGTTCCTTCAGCAATTCGGCGGCGGCGGCCGCGTTGGGATCGTCGGCCGGCTTGGCATTACCCGCCCGCAGCTTGTCGATCTGCTGCTGGATCTTGTCCAGCTTGTCCTGTTCGTATCCGGGCATTTCGACATCGCCGTAGGTTTCATTCAGCTGCCTTTCCAGCTTATCGTAATCGCGCTCCAGTTTCTTGATTTCCTTTTCGTTGCTGGCCACCGGCTTGACCGGCTTCACTGTGGCGTTGTACTTCTTGATCCGGGCGTTGAATTCGTACTTTTCGAACAGCCAGAACTGGGCATTCTTGAGCAGAGCCGCCTGGCGGGAGCTGTTTTTATCATTCTGGTACAGGAGCCCGGCCTCGATATAATAGTTAATAGCCTGGTCGTAGAATTTCTTGTCTTTCTTGGCCTTTTCCAGGTAAATGTTGCCCAGGCGTTCGGCATTGATCGCCTTGCGGTTCTTGGCGTAGGCGTCGCTGAATTCCTTGACCGCGGCCTCGAGCTTGTTGGCGGCCACTAGCGAGCGGGCATAGATTTCAAATATTTTTTCATCAATTTTTTCGCTTTCGGAGAAGGTATTGAACTTGCTGATCGCCTCTTCATACTTTTTCTGGGTGTACAGAACGCCGATCTTTTCCAGGCTGGTCAATTCTTTAGCCGGCTTGGCGGCGACCCCCGACAGCTCGTTCTTCAGGGCTTGGGCCTGTTTGGCGATGTCGCTGATTTCGTTTTTCTGGGAAAATTCGATGGCTTTGTCGGCCCATTTCAACGCTTTTTCCTGGCTGTAGCCGGAAAATGACTTGACCCCGAATGAACTTCCCAAGATCAAGTAAGCGCTCGCTTCCAGCTTGGCTTCCAGACCGCCAAGGGCGATGGCTTTTTCGCCGTTGCGGATGGCCTTGTCGTAATTCTTGCTGTTGTAATTGTCGACGGTCAGCCAGTAATAGGCCCACTTGGTAAAGACGTTCTGCGCCGGGTCGGGGTAGTTTTTGATGTAGGCTTCCAGGGCGGCGATCCGTTCCGGTCCGCTCTTCTTGGTCAGGGCAGTGGTGTAGTCGATGCCGGCGTTTTCCATGTCCTGGGCCCAGGCGAACGAACCGGCCAGTAATACGATCAGCGCCAGCGCGCGTAGTTTCCTCATGCAAGCCTCCCTTGTTTATGGCATTCATTACTGATTAGACGGCAAAATCTATTTACATGATGCACTAAACCATAATTTTTCATGGCACTTTTTCTTTGTCCGGCCTAAAAATTTTACTTTGTTAAATTACCATATTTCAATTAAAAAAACAAGCGCCAACGAAATTTTTTATCAATCGCCGTCCCTTGCCACTTAGCGCTGAATCCCATATAATTGACATGTCCAAAAAAAAGGAGAACACCCTAATGTATCCGGTCATCGAATGGAAAGAGGGCGCCGTAGTCATGCTAGATCAACGCCAGCTGCCGGCCGTCGAAAAATTCATCGTCCACCGCAACCACCTGGAGGTGGCCAAAAGCATCAAGGAGATGGTCATCCGCGGCGCTCCGGCCATTGGCATTGCCGCCGCCATGGGCATCGCCCTGGGAGTGATTGGATTGCGGGATGACCCCAACGTAAAAAATCCTGCTTATCTAGATGAGAAATTCAAGGATATCGTGGCCGTCATCACCGCCACCCGGCCGACGGCGGTGAACCTTTTCTGGGCGGCAACGCGTATGGAAAAGGTCTTCCGCGAGAACAAGACAGATTTTTCCCGGCTGCAGGAAAAACTGATCGCCGCAGCCATTGCCATGGACAAAGAGGATTTCGCCATCAACCGCCGCATCGGCGAGAACGGCCAGGAGCTGCTTCAAAGCGGCTATACAGTGCTGACCCATTGCAATGCCGGAGCTTTGGCAACGGGCGGTTATGGCACAGCTCTGGGGGTGATTCGCGCCGCCAGGGAAAAAGGTAAGGACATCAAGGTGATCGCCGGGGAAACCCGTCCCTATCTGCAGGGGGCGAGGCTGACCGTTTGGGAACTTCAGCGGGAGCAGATCCCGGTCACCCTGATCATCGACAATGCGGCCGGATTCGTCATGAAGAAAGGGATGGTCCAAGCGGTGATCGTCGGCGCCGACCGCATTGCCGCCAACGGCGACACCGCCAACAAGATCGGTACCTATGCGCTGGCCGTCCTGGCCAGCTATCACGGCGTTCCGTTCTACGTGGCCGCTCCACTGTCTTCCATAGACCTACGGACCCGCGACGGGGATCGCATCCCCATCGAGGAGCGGGACGCGGATGAAGTCACCCAGTTTTGCGGCCAAATGACAGCGCTGCCGGAAACCCGGGTTTTCAATCCGGCATTCGACATCACGCCGGCATCATTGATCACGGCCATCGTCACGGAAGAAAAAGTCCTCCACCCCCCGTTCGCTACGGCGCTCGCCTCGTTGAAGGAACTCAGGCGAAAATAGCTTTCAGTTCCGCAAGGCGGCGGGAGATCTGGACGCCGCGCACGCAGGCGGCCCGGCATTCCCCGCAGCCGGTGCAGGCCTGAAGCCCGCGGGCGGTTGGGATCTCGTCCAGAGCGCGGCGCATCTCGGGGAAATTGCCATAGTCGGCGGCGTACATGTGGGCTCGCACCAGTGAGGGGACGTCGGCCCCGGATGGGCAGGAGACGGCGCAGCCGCCGCATTGGCGGCAGGCGTTGCCCAGCGCCAGGCGAACGTCGCGGTCGGCGAGGAACTTGACCTCATCGGGCGTGTAGTCCAGGTTGAACGCCACCGGCCAATCGGCCTCCAGCTGCTCGAAAGTCGTGTAGCCGGGAACGGCGGTGGTCACCGATTCCAGGTGCAGCGCCCACTTGAGCAGGGCGCCGTGCCAGATATCCCCCTCGTAGAACTTCTTCGTCTCGGCCGGCTGGGCTTCGCGGTACCAGGCCTGTTTGCACTGGGTCTTCATGGCCACCAGGCCGATGCCGGCGGCGGCGGCCTTCTTCATCGCCTGCAGCAGCGCCTGGTCGTCGTACATAGAATAGTTGATCGAGGTCAGGATGACGTCATAACGGCCGTCTTGAGCCGCGAACTCCAGGCATTCGCTCATGCCGCGGTGGGTGGAGAAGCCGACAAAGCTGGCTTTCTTCGTTTTCTTTGCCTTATCGATCGCCGCCAGCAAGCCGGGGCGCTTGAGCATCTCGGGATCGCCGATTCCGTGGAGATAAAGAATATCGACATGATCGGTCTGCAGGCGGGCGAGCGACTGGTCCAAGCGCGCCAGGAACTCCTCCTCAATCAGCTTGTCCCCCATCTGGTCAATCATCTCGGGCCTTCCCGGCGGAACCTTGGTAGCGATGATTGCCTGGTCGCGCGCCTTCAGTTCCTTTAGAACTTTCCCGACCATTCTCTACGGCTGCTCATCTACTCCTCCTCTCCAGGAAAGATCGCAACTCACGCGCGAGTTTTTCGGCCATGGCGATGGCTTTTTCCTCGCTCAGTTTCTCGCTCAGAGCCTGCAGCTTCTCCTGCAGCAATCCGACCGTATGCATCGCATCGTCAGCATCGCTGGTGGTATCCAACCCTCCCACCGCCGCCGAACGTTCGGCCTGGCTCAAACGCTGTCTGGCGGTTTGGAATTCATCCGCCAGGGTCTGGACCTGCTTCTGCTCGGCGGTCAGATTGCCGCCGCTGAAGTATTGATAGGCGTAATAGCCGGCAACGACAATCAGCACGAAAACGATCAGTTTTTTCATCGCGGCACCTCCTCGTTCGCTATCGATTGTAATGAAAATGGATTTTGCTTGCAAGCGCACGTAAATTCATTTTATTATTTGGGAAAAACGGAATTTCAGTTACTGTTTATCAGAAAACAAGGTAAAAAAGCAAAAAAGCACAAGGTTATTCACCTGTCCTCGCCAGGCGAAAGCCAAGGCGGTAAGAGCGGTAATCGGGATAATCACTGTTGCGATAGGCGTTGCGAACACGCGGCTCAAGTTCATAGTAGCTGCCGCCCCGATTTACGCGTTTGCTCCCCACAAGCGGTCCCGGCGGATTGATGGCAGGGCTATTCTGATAATAAATCCTGGAATACCAGTCCTCGCACCATTCCCAGACATTGCCCAGCATGTCGTACAAGCCAAAAGCATTGGGATGCTTCTGACCCACAGGGTGAGTGGAACCACCCGAATTTCGAATGTACCAGGCAAAAATATCAAAATTTCCAGGGGATTCGACGGTCGCTCCCGCCCGGCAGGCGTACTCCCATTCGGCCTCAGTCGGCAATCGGAAACGCGAATCCGATTTTGCATTCAGCTTTTTAATGAATTTCTGGCAATCAGTCCATGAAACCATCTCCACCGGGGCATTTGGGCCAACGTTTTTAAAATAACTTAGGGGGTAGCCGGCAACATCCCACTGGCGTTGAGTGACTTCGAATTTCCCCAACCAGAACCCTTTGCTGATCGCCACTTTGTGCTGGGGGACTTCGTCATGGTTGTTCTTTCCCATTAACCCCAACGGCGACGAGCCCATCAGGAACTCGCCCGGCGGGATCCAGACCATTTCGAAATCCACGCCGTTGACTATGATCTTCTTCACATCACCGGCGTGCGTCTCGGTGTCAGGCAGGGCCTTGCGCAATCTATCGACAATGCTCTTGAACGATTCAACCACTTCGTCCCTGCCGATTCCGCGATCGGCCTGGAGGGCCTTGGCCAGATTCATTTCGACCTGGCTGTCATCTCCCGCCTCGTAGTACATTTTTGCCAACAAGTAATTGGCCTCGGCTAGCCGTTTCTGTTCGGTCTCATTGTTTTTATTCTTTTCTATAAAAACTTCCAACACCTTTACCGCTTCGATGAAATTCCCCTGCTTGTATAACCCCTGGGCCTTGAGCAATGGGTTTTCTTCCTGACTATAGGAGTAGTCCAGGGTCAAGGTGAAACATGCGAAGATGAATAAAGTAAAAACCGCAATGCCCCGAAACTGTTTTCTTGCAAACATGAAAGTCTCCTTTACTGCTTGATGAGAGTAATTTTCCCAGCCAGGGTGACAACTTTTAAACTCAGCCGCCAATTTTCCAGGATGACCGCCTGGCCATAACGGTTCATGGGGGGGAGGAGTTCCACTGCGGTAAACGCCCGGGAAATCAGCTCTTGCACCTGCATATCCCGGTTTGGTGGATCAACCATCAACAAGTGCGTATCCATAGAATTGATCGATATTTTTCCAGTGGCATCGACATTGAGCAACACGGTGATTTGCCCGAATGCATTTATGTTTTCCATGGCCACCGAAATTATAATGCGTCGAAGTTTTTGGCCGTATTCTTGGGTGAGTTGTGAATCCAGCTCAAACAAACCGATTTTTTTCAATTCTTTTTTTTGAGGAATATCTGTGGTACTGCTCTGGACCGATTGAGTATTCTGTCTTTTTTCTGCGGCCAATCGTGCCGCTTCCGCTTCTTTTTGCTTACTCGCCATTGCTTTTTGCTCTTCCTCAAGCCGCTGCCGCTCCTGCTCCTCCCACTGTTTTTTAATTGCCTCCGCTTTCGGAAGCTGGTTTTTCGCAGCGATTGCTTGCCGATCTATTTCTTCTTGCAAGCGCTCTTGCTTTATCCCTTTATTTTTGGCCTGTTCATCAGGCAAGCGTTGCTTCTCTGCTTCTGTTTTTCTCGCATTCTCCGCGAACTGACTTTGTTCCACGGCCAGATGCTTCTTCTCCGCTTCGGTAACAGCCAACTGTTCGCGAGTTTTCATTGTTTCAGGGTCATTAGACTGCGGTTGAGTGATGCTCGTTCCGGGTAATTTCAAGGGTATTTCACGATTCGCCCCTATGTTGTTATTGTTGCTTTGTTTGTTCCACACCATGACCATAATCAATATCAGAATCACTATCAAACCAACCAGCCAGGGGACCAGGGGATGTAGATTTTTTCCGACAGCGGACGCATGGTCACGGTATGAGTCCGCTTGGGTTGGCAGGGGTTCGTTTTGACGTGCCCTATTCATATCCGGACGCAAATCCGACGGTTTTTTTTTCGTGAATGGTTTTTGGGACACACCAATCAAGCCGTCGATCCGCATCTGCAATTCACTACCAGATCCCACCCGCCGCTCCGGGTCCTTGGCCAAGAGTCCTTCCAGAAGCGGCTGGTAGCACGACAGGGAAGCGGGCAGGACCGGAATGGGTTCATGTATGTGCATCATGCAGACGGCGATGGGGTCGGTGGCTTCATAAGGGACCTTTCCAGTGAGCATTTCGTAAAAGACGATCCCCAGGCTGTAGAAATCGGCCCGGCCGTCGATATCAGCACCGCGGATCTGTTCCGGGCTCATGTAGTGGGGCGTGCCCACCCACATGCCGGTGCGGGTCAGTTTTGTCGTGGAGTCCAGCGCCTTGACAATGCCGAAATCGGTCAGGACAGGAGTGCCGTCCTCGCGGAACAGGATGTTGTCGGGCTTGATGTCGCGGTGGATGAACCCTTTATGGTGGGCATAATCCAGGGCCTGCCCCATCTGGAGCATGATGCGCATGGCAACATCGGGCGCCAGCGCCCCAGCCTTAAGCCGCTCCTTCAAACTCTCATGCAAGCACTCCATGACGATGTAGTTGCAGCTGGGAGTGGCGCCCACGTCGTAGATATGCAGCACGTGCGGATGGCTCAGTTTGGCGGCGGTCTGCGCCTCCTTGACAAAGCGGGCGGAGAAGCTCACGTCGCGGAAAAGTTCGGGGATGATCACCTTGATAGCCACCTTGCGATCCAGGTTTTCCTGTATCGCCTCGTAGACATCGGCCATCCCACCCTGGCCCAGCATTCTAACGATCCTTAATCCCGGGATCGCAGGAAAATCACTCATCCTTGCTCCCCTTTTTCCGTCTTGCCGCCCGGATTACAAGTATCCGCTTATTCCACCGCAGCCATTTTCATTTTCAATTTTTACTATAATTATTTTCTCCATTATTGTCAAATATTCTCCCCTATCTGGCCATTTTCCATGCTTTTTTCTTCAACAGCGAACTTATTTCAAATTCTGAGAAGGGCACCCGCAAGGGGTGCCCCTACTTTCGTCTCCTTAGGGGACAGACCGATCAAATCCGCCAGGATA
>JAPKZM010000013.1 GCA_026393775.1 Candidatus Aminicenantota bacterium | reverse complement strand
GGCGATGATTTCCTGCTGGCGGTTGGTCAGATGTTCCATGAGCACTTCCTGTTAGTTAATGTTCACTAACGTAACCATTATAGTATCAATTTAATTTTTTGTCAACTGTTCCCTGATTTTTCCGCCGCATCTTCCGCTGTTTTGCTCAGAGCAAGGGGAAACATTGATTTTTGGGGTAAAAAATACTATAAGTGGCGAAGGAGGCTTGCCGCTGAACGCGTAAAGGTAGCAAAAAATGATTTGTTTGAATAACGGAAAAATTGCCGCGTTGCCGAAGCCGGGGCAGGATGAATACCCCTGGAGGGTTTTTTTCGGTTATCTGGCGGCCGCCGTCCTGTTCCGCTATTTGTGCCACAGCCTGATGCTGATCCCGGTGCTGTTCAACGAATTGCGGCCGGCGCCGCATCTTCCAGACCTGGTATTGGCCGCGGTGCCGCGTTTGTCCTGGGTGGCCCGCTGGAATTACTACTTTTGGATCGCCTGTTATTTTCCTCCGGCTTTTTATCTGCTGTACCGCGACCGCCGGCTTTTTGCCCGCTTCATCATCATCGATGGCGTCATTTCCCTGATCCGCGGCCTGATGATCCCCTTGACCGGCCTGGGCCCGACCCACCGCCCCGATGTCAACGCCCTGCGGCCGTTCGACCTGTGGCCGGCATGGTGGCAGCTGGTCAATCCCTACAAAGCCCTGGTCCATGACACGGCCGGGATATTGCTGACCAAGGATATGTTTTTTTCCGGCCATATCGCCACTACCTTTTTGCTTTACCTGTATTCCCGCCGGCTGGGCAAGAGGGAGTCGCGAGTATTCCTGGTCCTGCAGCTCTTTTGCCTGCTGGTCGTCTTTTTTTCGCACCTGCATTATACCATTGACGTCATTGGAGCCTACGCCATCACTTTCACCGTCTTCATCCTGGGAGACCGCTGGCTGTGCCAAAAATTTCCCCGGCTCGAGTGCCGGCCTTTTTGACAAAAAAAATCGCTTTTCTTATAATCGGAAAATAAGGAGGGTCATATGAGTGTTTATCTGAACAAACGTGCGGATTACGTGAAGCTCTACCTGGCCGTATGGCTGGTTGCGTTCATTGGCTTGTGGGTGAATTTCTTCCGTGAATTCAGTGAACCGTTCCGGGTCAGCACGATATCCTATTTCCTGGTGTATCTGGGAATCCTGCTTGGGGCTTATTTTATCCTGGCTCCGCTGTTGAAAAACCGGGCCGTCACGGCTGAAAAAAACAAATGGCTGCCGTTCGTCCCGGCATGGCTGCTGTTTTTGCACTGGCTTTTCCAGCAGATGGACCTGGTGTTCGCCCCGGGCGGCCGCCTGGATTATTTTTCCTTCACTATCCTCGTCAGCCCGCTGTTCATGCTCTTCCTGTTTTTGGGACTGGCGATGTACTTGCTGGCGACGCAGCCGCAGATCATGGACGCCGTTTTCGTCGGCATGAAAAACACGGTGCGCTTGTTCGTCTCCTTCGCCTTTCTGGCCTTGGGGCTGATCAGCCTGGCCCAGATCATCCAGGCTTTTTCCGCCCTGACCAAGATCGGCGCCAGCAGCAATTCCTGGGTTAATTATTCCCGCCTGGGAGTCGTTTCGACCGGCGGACTGCTCGTGGCCTTGCTGCTCAACCTGGTCCTGTTGCTGGTCCCGCTCTACGGCTGGGTGTTGCTGCAAAAATTACTTGGCAAGACCACATCGAAATGGGACAAGGTCCTCAAGCTGCCTTCGCGTTGGCTCGGAGCTCTCCCGCTGATCCTGATCGGCCTGGCCGTCCTGGCTCAGCCCGAAACGTTCTATCAGCCCTGGTTCATCATCACGGCCATTTTTTCCTTTGTTTCCATTTTGGTCAATTTCCTGGCAACCAGCCAGAACCCGGTGGCTGTCGGCATCGTCAAGCTGGCGGAATCGTTTTTTTTCTATCCCTACCGCTATTTCCGCAAGATCGTCGCCTATGGCAAGAAAGACCTGGAAGTTACCGGGAACGAAAACGCAGGCATCGATTATTTCTGCTACGCCATCAAGGGTTTCATCTGCTTCGGCATCTTGGTTTTCTGGACGCTGCTGGCTCTTCATCCCATCCTGAAGTATTACGGGATCGATTTCCTGCCCCTGCCGCTGCAGTTTGAGTTTTTCCCGATCGATACCTTTCACGGATTGCTCATTTTCCCAGTCGCCTATTTCATCTTCGTGCCGATTTACGCCCTGCTCGTCAC
>JAPKZM010000236.1 GCA_026393775.1 Candidatus Aminicenantota bacterium | reverse complement strand
GCAACGAAACATTAAAGATATCCCTGCGCATGGAAAGGCCCATGGAGAACACGCGTTTCGACCTGGGCTTCGCCGCCGCGGCCGAACGAAGATACATCGAGGCCGTGCGCTCGCGCCGTGGAATTATCCTGCTGACCGGACCCTGCAATTCGGGAAAGTCGACCGCTACCTACCGCGCCCTCGCCCTTTTGCGCGATGAGGGGCGGAAGGTTGTAACCGTGGAATGGCCGATTGAATGGATGCTGCCGGGGACCAGCCAATACTGGGTCCGGGAAGGAAATCAGTGGCAGGATTTCTACTATCGGATGGACAAATGCCTGCGCCGGGCCATCCAGCGCCGGCCCGATGTGTTGATGGTCCAAAATATCGATTGGATCGATGACAAGGCTGTGCAGTTGGCCCTGGATTATGTCGCTGCCGGTGGCCTTCTGATCACGGCCGTGCACATCTATGACTGCGCCAACGCCCTGGCCTGTGTGCTGCGCCGCTATTTTTGGAATCGGAGGCAGGAAGCGGCCGACCTGTTCCGGATGGTGGTGGCGCCGCGGCGGTTGTCCATGGTTTGCATGCACTGCGCCGAGGAGCAGCGGGTGCCGGTAAAGATACTAATCGGGGCGGGGATGGCCGATCCCCCGGTCGCCGCCGACGGCCGCGTCGCCACCTGGCTGGGCCGCGGCTGCCCCCTTTGTGAAAATACCGGCGAGCTGGGCTCCACTGCCGTCTACGAGGTGCTGGACATGGGCACAGAAATGAAGCGCTTCATCGAGAACGAGAACGACTGGTATTATGACCAGATCGATTACTTGCGCCGGCAAGCATGGCTGCACGGCATGCGCACCCAGCGCGAACTTGCATTGGAGCGGGTGCTCGCCGGCGATGTCAGCCTCCGGCATGCGCTGCTGAATACCATTAAACCAAAATGGCTGACCGCGGTGCAGGCCGGTCGGAACTCGTTTTCCCGCCAGTACTAATAATTTTTCGTCAATTCAATTGGTTGATGAAGTTGACGTATGCGGAGGGGGGATCGGGGATGAACAAGCCGAGTTGTTTTTCGGGGGGAGTTTCCGTGCTCGTGTACTCGCTGTTCCAGCATACGATGCCCTGGATGCTGACGGACTCATTGCCGATAGTGAGTATGACCTTTACCTCGCGGTTGATCGGGAAAAGCTGGTATTCGGCCTGGATCAGTATGCCGTGAGAGGAAATGTTTCGCGCCAGACCGGGGCTGAAGGTATCGTTGTCGCCGTAAATAAGTTCCAAAGGATGAAGCAGTCTTTTCTCGATCCGTTTTTCCATTTTTTGTCTCCGGAATTCGGGTTGGCAAATCGGGATTATATATTATTTTATCGTTTATGGCAAAATTTTATTGGCTAAATAATTTTCAGCCGCTATTTTTTTGCCGATCATGCGGGCGAAATTTTCCATTACCCAGAGATGGGCCCTGGCCTGGGTCAGGTTGTAAAGCGGCCAGGGGATGGTGGGGCGGTAATCGTGAATGGCCACCAGCGCGGCGTGGCCGCCGAGTACCTGGCGAAACTCCAGGCGCGGCCGCCGGCTGGGCAGGTTTGTTTTTTTGGCCAGGAGTCCGCCGCTGATGTAAAAAAGCTGACGGTCGGAAGCGGCGCTGCGCTCATGGGCGAAGCGCAGTTCCAGCAGGGAAATTTTGCAGGGGCGGGTGCTGATGGTCAGGTTGCCCTCCTCGTCGGTGGAGGCGCGGAGCAGGGTATGAAAAAAACGAGGCAGCCAGGTCGTGTATTCCATGGCCAGCCAACGGGCCGTTTTCCCCGGCGGCAGGGAGATCCGCTGCAGCGAACGGACCGTGTTTTTTTCCATGTCGGGGAGGCTGTGTTTGGAATGGGCCAGGAAGGCGTGGATAGCCCGGAAATTTTCGCTCCCCTTTTCCTCGGCCATTGCCGCCCGCAGGGCCTGTTCAAGCGGCTCTCCGGGGATGCCGGCTTGTTGCTGGAAACTCAGATCGTTGGCTACCAGCGAATGCTTGAGGCTCTCCACCAGCGGTGTTACCAGCTGCCTGGGGAAGCCGCTGATCAGGGTCAGGAACAGCTTAGAAAGGCCGAGCAGCGGCAGGGGCAGGCGGACGAAAAGGCGTTTCAAGTCCAGCACGCGGGCGCTGCGGCGCAGAAGCTCCCGATAGGAAAGGATATCGGTACAGCCGATGTCATGGCCTTGGTTGCGCTTGTCCGGGTGCTCCAGGCAGAAGCGGAGGAGGCGGATGACGTCGGCCAGGGCAATGGGCTGGATCAATGAATCGGACCAGCTCGGGCACAGGATCAGCGGCGATCGTTCGAGCACCGAACGGAACATGCCGTAGGATGAACCGCGCAGGCCGATGACGATGCCGGCGCGCAGCGTGGTCACCGGCACGCCGTGGGCGCCCAACGTCTGTTCCACTTCGCGGCGGCTCTGGATGTGGCGTGAAAGATCAACTCCCTTTGGTATCAGACCGCCGAGGTAGATGATCTGTTTGATCCCCACTTGGGCGGCGGCGCGGGCAAAATTGTCGGCGCTGATCAGATCCATGTCCTGAAAGTTTCCCTGGGTGAGCCTGGCCGAGGGCAGCATGGAATGAACCAGATAAAAAGCGGCTTCGGCGCCGGCCAGGGCCCGCTCGCACTCGAACAGGGAAAAAAGATCGCAGTGGCGCCATTCACTGACCGGGCAGAACCCGGACGGGCGTGGGCGGCGGGTCAGGCCGATCACCCGGTATTCCCCAGCCAGATCCTCAACCAATGCCCTGCCGATGAATCCCGTAGCCCCGGCAATCACGACGTTTTTCATGATTCCCCCTGCATCTTTGTCCATTGTTTATGCATTTATTCTACCCGTAATCCTCGTCCCTGGCAATCCGAATTTTCCGGCCGCAAAATGTTGTCTTTTCGGCAAAGTTCGATTATAATCGACCTCGTTTCCGTAGTGACAGGTCGCGTCCCCCTTCGGGGACAAGCCCTGGCACTACCCTAAAACCGTTTCATCGAGGAGTGCCGAAATTGATCCTGGCCGCTAAATTTTTATTGCTGATTGTCTTGCTGATCCTGCTGCTGCGCTGGAAAATCGACCTTTCCCTGGCGGTTTTCTCCGTCAGCCTGCTGACCGTGGCTCTTTTTGCCATCAACCTGAAATTGGCCGTTCGCAGCGCCTGGGCGGGGATCAGCGCCGGGGAGACCCTGGAGTTGTTCCTGATCATCGTGCTGGTGCAGTTCATCGGCTCCGTG
>JAPKZM010000249.1 GCA_026393775.1 Candidatus Aminicenantota bacterium | reverse complement strand
GCCAGCCACGGCTGGCCGGCGCTGCGCCGTTGATAGGCCTGCGCCGTCAACGAAGAAGTATCATAGCGGATGGACTCCCGGGCCAGGGCGCTGGCATAGATCACTTTTTCGGCCGGGGCAAGGGAATTCGCCTCCGTCAGTGACCTTGCCAATGCCGCAGGCAATTCCAGTTCCCCCGGCAGGGCGGTCAGGCGAGCAGTTTCCGCCGCAGTCAGCTCCCGGACCTGGGGGCAGGAATTATAGGTGATCTCGCCCGATCCGGCCGGGACCACGACGCTGTACTCGTCCTGAACATCGCCGTCCAGGGTGAGGCGTTGTCGGGAAGCAAAAACCAGGCTGTCGGGATCGATGGCGTGTCCGGGCGGTACAGGCAACAGCGTCCGGCCGGCTTCGGTCGTGACCAGGCGCATGCGAACGGCGTTTTCAAGCCCGCAGGCCTGGAAGGGCGGCGGTAGCGCCATAACCCAGCCGGCGCTGCGGATGAAGCCGTCCTGCAAGTCATATTCGGAGGCGACGAAGACCTTGAACCAGCCCGGGACCGGGGGGGAGTAGGCGAAACGCGCCGTGGGCTGCGAAAAAGAGAGCCCTACCGACGCGCCCGGGTAGTTTACGGCATCGTTGCGCAGGCTGAAAAAAAACGGGCGGCGGACAATCCGGGCTGGGAAGAAATGGCTTAAAATTACGATCTCCAGCGGCAGAATGGCCAGCAATAACAGCAGCAGCGGTTTCCAGCCGGGCCGGGGCAGGCGGCCGAACAGTGAGCGCGGGAAATGGCTGAGGCGCTGATACCATTTTCTGGGGAAGGCCCTTTCCATGGAATCTGCCAGCAGCCGGCGCAGGGCTTTTTCAGCGCTGTTGCGGACATATTGCAAGGCCTTGTTTTCCAGCACCAGGTTGCGGGAAAAAGTGACGTCCAGCCGGTTTCCGTTGAGCAAAAACACCGGGGCCAGGGCCGGGCCGAGGGCGATTGGAGTTGGGGGAATGGTTTGCAGGTGAGACATCTGGTCCAGAAGAGCGCCATCCCAGACAGGCAGGCCGCGGGCGAAAAGCCGCACCCGCGGGTTCTCGTCCACGGCAACCGCGCCCTCGACCTTGCCGTTGTGAAACGAGTAGCTGAGCGGACCCGGCAGGCTCATGGGGACGGTCAGGTTTTGCCCGTGAAAATAAACGGGCAGGATGGCGCCCCAATGGTCGTTGCGGCGCAAATAGCGGCAATAAATACGCAAGGCACGCTCGACTCCCTGTTGGAATTCGGCCGCGGATGCGTAAACAGCCTGACGGGTCAGGCGCACCGTAGTACCGGGCCGGGTCAGAGGGCAGGCTATGGTACGTGCCCTGAGATCGGCATCCAGGACGATGGCCCAAGCCTCCTTTTTATTCCGCGACTGCAAGCAGATCTGGCCGGGTTGAAAACGCAAAATGGTCCAGAAGCCGATGCCATATCTGCCGGCCGACATTTTGTCCCCGCTCTTGTTCGAGGCGTACAAACGAAAAAGGAAGCGCCGGGCGTGAACCAAGCTCATGCCCCGGCCGTCGTCGGCGAAGGTCAGGATTTCCAGCCCGTCGGCGCTCCTTTGCGCTTCGACCCAAATGGTTTTGGCCGAGGCGTCGCGGCTGTTCTGGGCGAGTTCGCGGAGAAAAAACCAGGGATCATCGCCATAGGTTTTGGTGACCGCTTCGGCCAGGCCGCGAAAATCCTTACCCAGCATGGGGCGACGCGGTCAGTTCATTTTGCGGATGCGTACTTCGATTCCGGGATCGCTTTTCAGCAGCTCGACCAATTGCCGGGGATCGCTGCTGCTGAAATGGTAAGGATAGAGTATCCGTGGCTTGAAGGCTCGGGCGGCCTGGGCGGCCATTTCCGGGGTCATGGTATAAGGCAGGTTCATGGGAAGGAAGGCGACGGCGATGTCTTTCAATCCGGCCATTTCCGGGATATTTTCCGTGTCGCCGGCCACGTAGATGCGCAAGGAGGCAAAAGCAAAGACATAGCCGTTGCCTTCGCCGCTGGGATGAAACGGCACGCCGTTGTCCCTTTTATGGACGACATTGTAAGCCG
Source organism: Candidatus Aminicenantota bacterium (assembly GCA_026393775.1). Lineage (GTDB taxonomy): Bacteria > Acidobacteriota > Aminicenantia > UBA2199 > UBA2199 > UBA2199. The sequence continues at coordinate 5,308 of JAPKZM010000249.1, read as the reverse complement.
GCACAACGGTGACATCAATGCCCTGTGCCGTAACGCGATCGCCATTTTTCAGAACGCGGCCGGCGGCGGGGTACGGCTGGCAGGAGGCGCTGAGAAAAATCTGCGTATTCTCCTGGCGCAAGCTCTCGATGGCCGCAGCGTCAAAATGGTCCTGGTGCTGGTGGGTGACGAAGATGACGTTGGCCTTGGGCAGACGGCTGAAATCGGCCAGCGGACCGAAGGGGTCGACGTAGATCATCCGGCCCTGGTAGGCGAAAAGGAGCGAACCGTGGCCGATGAAGGTGATCTTCAGGTCGCCGGCCGCGGTCTTGAAAACATCGCTGGCGAAATTCTCCTGGGCCGGGATATTCATGCTGCCCATGAAAAAAAATCCGCAAAGGAGCAAACGCAACATCGTACCCTCCTGGTCAATGGCGGCGCCATTTTTATTTTGATCGACACGATGGGCATGCTCATCTCCTGGTATCGGGTCACCCGTTCCAGGGCGGCCCCTACTTGTATCTTTGCCGGAACTGGTTGAGCCGCTCCCGGTGCTTCTGGTTTTCGCCGATGAATTTCTGGAAAAGCTGCCTGCCTTCCGGATTGTCGTCCTTGATGATTTCATAAAATCTTTTTTTGGCCAGCGAATCCTCGATGCCGACGGCATTGCCCAGTGCGTTTTGCAGGGTAACCGGTTTGGTTTGAACTGCCTGGATCTGCGTCTTCACGAAATTCAAAGTAGTGCGAAGGGCCTCGATGTTGAAGCGGTCGCGGTTGTATTCGATGACGCCACTTTTTATTTTTTCTATGGTCGAATGAACCCATTCGGTATTTCTCCGTTCATCGTCGGCCATGGCGATCCAGAAAGCTTCGTGCTCGGGGAATTTTTCGCTGTACATCCAGTACAGCTCCATGACGGCCGATTCGAATTCAGCGACGAGCTCGATCTTGCTGATTTGAAAACTTGATAAGTCTATGACTCACCTCCACGCAGCTGGTTAGGCACATCAAAACTAGTGTCGCCCATTATAAACACAGGCAATATAATATGTCAAACGGAGCGCTGTTTTTGACTTTCCACCTGGGATTTGTTATACAGAGAACCTGATGAAATGGAATAAGATTACGCATAACTGGAAAATAATCGCCGGTATATTGCTCAGCCTGCTGTTCATTTTCCTGGCTTTTCGCCAGGTCGACTTCAGCCAGATGGGCCGTGCCTTCGCCGATGCCGATTACTGGCTGCTCGTTCCCATCCTGGCCGTCATTTTCATTAGCCTCCTGCTGCGCGCCTGGCGCTGGCAATACCTGCTGGCGCCGATCCGGCAGGTACAACTGCCGGGCCTGTTCGCTTCCCTGGTCGTCGGCTACATGGCCAACACCTTTCTGCCGGCCCATCTGGGCGAGGTCGTCCGCGCCTATCACGCCCGGAAAAAAACCGGCATCGCCGCCAGCGCCGTCTTCGCCACCATCGTCGTCGAGCGCTTGCTCGATATCTTCGCGCTGTTGATGCTCATGGGCCTGGCTCTGGCTGTCTTTCCCTTCCCCGGCTGGGTGCAGAAAAGCGGCGTGATCATGCTCGTTCTTGTCGTGGTTTTATTCGCCCTGCTGCTGCTGATGAAAAAATACCGCCGGCAAACCATGGCCGTCAGCGGGCGCCTGACCGCTTTCCTGCCCGACTCCTTATCGGCCAAAGTCAACGGACTCCTGGACCAGTTTTTAAACGGCATCGTGCCCCTGAAAGCGGCCGGTCATTATCCGCTGGTGGGTGTTTTGTCCTTTGCCATCTGGGCGTGCTACGCCGTTACGTTTCAGCTGCTGTTTCACGCCTTCGATTTTGTCAACCTCTACCATCTGCCTTGGACGGCCGCCCTGGTGGCTTTGGTCATCACCACCATCAGCGTCGTCGTCCCGTCGTCGCCGGGGTATATCGGCTCCTACCATTTCCTTTGCCAGCTTGCCCTCGGCCTTTTCGCCGTTCCCAAGGGGCCGGCCTTATCCTACGCGTTCGTCCTGCATGCCGTGAACATGTTCCCGGTCTTTTTCCTGGGCCTATTCATCCTCAGCCGCGAGAAGATCAGCCTGAGATCGGTTGCCAGGGAAAAACTGGAAGAGAGGGAGTGAATGGCCGCCTGTCCGGAGGGAACGGCGCTCCTGACCGTTGACGTGGGAAATACCACGACCGCTTGCGCCGTTTTCAAGGGCGAGACCATCGTTTACCGGCGTCATGTTCCCACGCCGGAAAAATGGCCTGCCGGTCATTTGCGCGTCCTGCTGAGCGAAGCCTGGCGAACGAAAATAACGGCAATCATCGTATCGTCGGTGGTTCCGCCGCTTGACGGGACCCTGGCCGCGGACTGCAAAAAAATACTGGGGCGGAAACCCCTTTTTATCGGGCATCGCACCTTGACCGGGATCAAACTGAAAATCGACAGGCCGTCGGAACTTGGCGCCGACCGCATCGCCGACTGCCTCGGGGCGCTGAAAATTTTTCCGACGCCGCTGATCATCATCGATTCGGGGACGGCCATCACCTTCGACCTGATCAATAAAAAAAAGGAGTATTGCGGCGGCTCCATCCTGCCCGGAATCGGCATCGCCATCAGGAGCCTGGCCGAGAACACGGCCAAGTTGAAGAACATCACGTTTGCGGTTCCCGCCTCGCCGGTGGGCACCAATACGGTCGACAGCATCCGCGCCGGCATATTTTTCGGCTATGTCGGGACCCTCACGCACCTGATCGCCCTGTACCGTCGGGTCCTGGGGTCGGAATGCAAGGTGATCGCCACCGGCGGCTTGATCCGCTATTTCAAAGGCCGCGTGCCCGGCATCGACCGCTTCGAACCCGATCTTTTATTCTACGGCCTGAAAAGCATCTATGATCTGCAGCCAGCGCTCGCATGACGGCAGACAACGACGATTACGACTACATTATCAGGATCATCCAGTTCCTGGAAAGGCAGTTTGCCATCCGCTTTTTCATCAGCAGCAAGGATTTTGACATTCTCTACCGCTGGTGGGAGAAACGCGTCCCCTATACGGTCGTCAGCGCGGCGCTGCGCCGGGTAGTCGAGCGCCGTTCGCCGAAAAAGCCCCCGATCGCTTCCTTTTCCGTTTTCAGCCGCGAGGTGCGCCGGGATTACCAGTCGTTTCTGAACCTGTACATCGGCCGCGAAAGGGGAGAACTGAGAGATGAACGCGACCAGGTAAAAACATTTCTTAGCAAATTCCCCGAGCCGCTCGATTGGATAAGAGCCGATTTCGAGCGTCTGGGTGCCGAGTTCGCCCGGAATGGCAGGGCTGACGCCGGCCCGGTCCATGAAAAGCTTTTGCGCCATTTTCAGGATGACAGCGAATTGAACGCCAAGTGCGAATGGTTCATGAAGAACTTAGCCCCGGCGTTGCGCCGCCCTGAGATCGAGGCGAAGTATCGCCTGAATTACCTGCTGCACAAGTTCTCCATTCCCAGCTTCGAATGAGATGTTCGAGATTTTAGCTTTTTGTTGAAATGCGAACACAATGTTGTTTTTTAAATAAAATAATGTTAATTAATCTCGTAGAATTGACAATTATTTCGCGTGCAGATCAATTTCTGGAGTAAAAGCAGATGAGCGAGTCCTCCAAGACAAAAGCTGGGCTGATAACCGAGATATCGAGCTTGAAGCAGAAAATAAAGAAACTGGAAAAATCGGAAGCAAAGCGCAAGCAGGCGGAATCCCAAATGAAGGCTGCGCTCGCGGCGATGCAGGAGAGTGAAGGGCAGTACCGGGCGACCGTTAATGCCGTAGATGATATTATTCACGTGGTTGATAGTGACCTGCGAATTCTTCTATTCAACGAAGCATTTGCTCGCTGCCTTTCCGAGTTGGGAATGCAAAATAATATTCTGGGAAAGGGCTTATTTGATCTGTTCCCTTTCCTCCCGGAAAAGGTCATCTTGGAGTATCAAACGGTGTTAAAAACCGGTACAATGCTCTTTAGCGAGGATGCCACACGGATTGGAGCAGCGGTTCGCTGGACCGAGACGCGCAAGATTCCAATTAAAGATAAAGATGGAAAAACTTACCGGATTGTGACCTTTATTCGCGACATCACCGAGCGCAAGCAGTCGGAAGAAGCCTTAAGAAATAGCGAGGAAAAATACAGGGGTTTGACGGAAAACATCAACCTGGGAATTTACAGGAATACCATTGGGCCTGAAGGCAAATTCATTGAAGCCAACCCCGCCATCATTGGCATGTTCGGATATAAAAGCAAAGAGGAATTCCTGGCTGTAAACGTTTCGGACTTGTACCAAAATCCGGAAGACAGGAAAAAATTCAATGATAAAATGCTCAAAGCAGGGGTTGTCAAAGGCGAGGAATTGTGGCTGAAAAGGAAGGACGGGAGTCTATTTATCGGGTCCGTGTCAGCGGTGGCCGTCAAAGACAAGCAGGGCCATGTGACATATTATGATGGGATCATCGACAACATCGACGAGCGCAAGCGGGCGGAGTCCCAAAGGGAGGCTGCGCTCGAGGCACTGCAAGAGAGTGAGGAGCGTTATCGGGCATTGGTGGAAAATGCAAGTGATCTCGTCTACAAGACGGACAAAACGGGAAATTTCACTTTCTTAAATCGGGCGGCGTTTTTTATTTCAGGATACGAAGAAGGGGAGCTTGTTGGAAAGCCATATGCGATAGTGATTCGCCCGGACATGCGTGACCAAGCCATCAAGCACTTCGGTCGGCAGTTCGTAAGAAAGATTCACAATACCTATTTCGAATTGCCCATCATCACGAAAGATGGCCGTGAGGTCTGGATTGGGCAAAACACTCAGTTGATCGTTGAAGATGGCCAGGTGACAGGCTTTCAGGCACTAGCCCGCGACATCACCGAGCGCAAGCGGGCTGAACAGGCGCTCCAAGAAAGCGAGGAACGATTCAGACAACTATCTTCATTGACCTCTGAAGGAATCATGATCCACGAGGGTGGCGTCATACTGGACGCGAACCAGGCATTCGCTGAACTTGCAGGCTACTCAAAAGCTGACAACCTGATAGGAAAGAATGGTGTTGAGATAATTTCATTCACAGCGGAATCGCGACAACACATTATCGATTCTTTACGCACTGGCTCAACCGAGACATTCGAAGTAGAACTTGTCAAATCAGACGGTTCAATACTTTCAGCCGAGACGCATGGCAAGGAGATCAACTATCGAGGACGTCAAGCGAGCCTCGTCTCCATGCGCGACATCACCGAACGCAAGCAGGCCGAGTCCCAAAGGGAGGCGGCGCTCGAGGTGCTGCGAGAGAGCGAAGAGCGTCAACAACTGATTCTGGCAACG
>JAPKZM010000219.1 GCA_026393775.1 Candidatus Aminicenantota bacterium | reverse complement strand
ATTGAATGGTTCCTGACAGCATCCATTCGATCGGCCATTCCAGCGTGATGACCTTCCTACCCTCGTCGCGCAGGAACGATAAAGCGCGGTAAGTGGCTGTCGACTTCCCCGCATTGCACGGTCCGGTCAGCAATACGATGCCGCTGCGCGAGCGCACCGCCTCGATGTATTTTCGCTCGGCCGCGGCGGCGAAACCCAGATCGAAGCGCGTGCTCTCCAGTGACCTCTCCGGACGCAGGGATATCTTCAACGCTTCATTGCCCGGCGTTGGGATGGATTCGAGATCGAAGCGGACGGCTCGGCTGCGTCGCGAAACTTCTTGAAAAGCGAATGAAAGCTCGCCTGCTTCGACGCGATAACCAGCGCTGCGCAGGTGGCCATGGCGATAGAGGCGGAGAAAGGAGCCGCGGCCGCCTGTTAAAGGATCGGGCTGCGCCGGCAACCCAGCGCTGCGCCTGGCCTGGGCAACCAGTCGCCGGAAGGACTCCGCATCCCCCACACCGGTCAATTCCTGGAACTTGCCCTCCAGGCGCAAACGCACTTGAGGCCGCCCGGAGATCGTGTCGATGAGGATTGTGTCGGCCTTTTGCCTGATCGCGGCCTGCAGGATTGTCTCAAACAATTTTTGCGCCTGTTTTTCGGTGAGCGGCCCGCCGGGATTATGGTCCAGGCCGGGTTCCTTGGCGGCCGCAGCAGCCGGACAGCTCGCCGGATGCCGCCTCTGTCTTTGTCCCCTTTTTTCAAGCCATTTCATGAAGTAAATGAACATGCCAAGGAGCGCCAACGCTGCCAGTTCGGTAATTAGCGATGATTCCTTCACCATTTCCTGTTTCGCTCCGGCAACGATTGTAACGCAAGCGGATCCGGAAGTGCAAGGAGAAAAGAGCAGGTTTTGCCGGGATGTTGCCTTTGGGAATTTTTCGCCTTAACCGGCTTTTTGCACCGCGTCCAAACCCTGGTCCGAGTAGATCGAGCGGATGAAGGCCGGCGTGTCCGGATCATTCAGGCATTGGTCTCCCCACTGGGCCACGTAATCACAGGCGACAACGATCAAATCCTTGGCTGCCATCATGACCTGGCCGAGGTCTCTCATCGGGAACAAACTCATCTGTTCATTTTTCATTATGTTCTCCTGCCTGCACTATAAAACAGCCACTATGACAAATCGTGTCATGGGGCAGGAGATATTTTTTTTTATTTTTTTGCCCTGGAACCGCCTTTTCGACGGCCATAGATGCGGTTCATGCCGACGGCGGTTTCAGCGATCAAGTCGCGGAGTTCGGCCGGTTCAAGGACCTCGGCCTCAGCGCCGAAACGCAGGATGTCGCCGAGGACTTCGCGGTAGTCGGTGACCGGGAAGCTGAGCAGCAGCGAATCTTTTTCTTCAATGACCCGTTGCCCGGCAAACCACGATTGGTCGCGGACAATGCCGACGCTACGGCCGTGGAACCTCACCTTGACCCGCTTTTCCTCGCCCTGCAAAAAGATGCCGTAATGTTTGTCGATCATCTTTTTGATATCTCGGGCCAGCAGCTCCGCACCTACCTTTTCCACGAGTATTTCCATTTCGACTACACGCGACAAGACGAAATCGCGCAGGTCGCCGCGGTTATGGCAAAAGGCTATCAAGTGCCAGTTGCCCAGGTAGAGCAGGAGATGCAGCGGACTGATCTCGCGTTCGCGGATTTCGTTGCTGTAAGCGGAACGGTACGTGATCCGCATCCTTCTGTTCTTGGCCAGGGCGAAGGCGCAGCCGGCGAATATTTCCGGTGCCACGGCGTAAGGCGCTGGTCGGGAATGGCGGTGGAAATGCGCTTGGAAATGATCAGGGCGACGATCTCTTCCTGGCCGAGCCAGATGCCAGGCAGTTCGAAACCGGCCTCGGTATAGTGATAGCCGTTGCGCTCGCGTGCATACTCGATCGGGGCCGAAAAAAAATTTTTCATGAAATCTATTTCCCGCGCCGCCTGGCGCCGGGAAATCTCGAATTTTTCCGCCAAATCGGCAAGCTTGGGATAGCGCCCGGCTTTAAGTTTGGAATGGAACCAAATGTACCTTTCAAAGGCGAATTTCTTGGCCATGTACGTATTTTAGCAGGTTGCCGGGCAACTTTAAATCAAACTGCGGTTTTAAATCAATTGCCGGGGGTTGCTGTCGCGTAGCGCTCGGATTTTTGAGGGTTTGGAACCGTTCATGGACATAATTTTGCCACGCTATGTCCTGTTTATTTGTCCACATCTATGTCCAGTTAATTGTCTCAATTATACTAATAATATAGCCTTTTTATATCATTGCCTCATTATTTTTGTCCATAAAAATGTCCACATTAATGTCCACTTATTGGATAAGATTTTTAGGTTGGAATTGCTTTTTCAAAAAACCATTCCTTTCTCAATCCCTTTGGCCTTTAAAATTGAAAAAATCTCGAAGTAATGATATAAGTTTAATATGGATAATGAGAAACAAATTGAATATTGGGTAAAATCAGCTGAGCATGATTTTGAGGCAGCCGAAGCATTAATTAAAGAAAAAAAATATGATTGGGCTTTATTTTTAGGCCATCTTGTTTTGGAAAAAACCTTAAAAGCCATTTTTGTTCAACAGAAAAGAGAATTCCCTCCCAAAACCCACAATCTTGTTGTATTAATTAAAGAAATTGGTATTGAGGTCGATGAAGAAATCTATGATTTTTTTGAAGAGGTGAACACTTTTCATATTTCCACCAGGTATCCGGATGAGCAATTTAAATTTTACCAGCTGTGCACTGAAGAATTCACCTTGGATAAATTTAAACAAATCAGGGAGAAGTTTAAATGGCTGCAAAAAAAACTGAAATCTTAAATATTGTAAGGAGATTGATCAAAGCCCTTGAACAGAAAAATATTATTATTAAAGAAGCGTATTTATTCGGATCATACGCTAATGGGACGTTTGCAAAATACAGTGACATTGATGTTGCCTTAATTTCCGATGCATTTACCGGCGTACGTTTTTTGGACATTCAAAAAATAGGTCGGACGGTCAGGAATATCGACTATCGAATTGAAATCCATCCATTTTCCAGTCGGAACAAAGATGAATCCTTTTTTTATCATGAAATCATTAATTCCGGCATCAAAGTGGCATAGATATTAATTAGGTAATTGGCAGTTGATTTTTTCATCCATTTTTTCCTCCTGGATTTTTGGCCGATATGGCCAGGGTTGGTCACTTTAATCGGGTAGACCTCTCCCGTTGATTTAACGCGGAATTTCCCTTTGCAAAGGATAGGATACAGGCCGAAATGCCCTTCCTATCTACTTATACCAGAAATAACACGATGTTTAAAATCTTTCAATCTTTTGATAAATAATATAAAATAAATCTATGAGTGAATACGAAAAAATTATAGACGTGGCAATTTTTACAATGGACCTTTAATAAGTACCGATGAAGCAACGATAGAAAAATATCCCCCAATAAGAGATGAATTTAAAATTACAGATGATTTGGCAATAAAACGATTAAATTGTGACCTCTCTCAAAAAATAATGGATGCTTGCGAACCTGAAGAATATAATTTTCGTCCAACAAGACAGTTTGCTGAACTTTATACAATCGTCCGTGAAAACCCTCCGCCAGAAGACGAAAAAAAATATGAATGGGATCCTGATCAAAAGATTCAGTATTGCATTTTATTGTCTCGATTGATTCACCCCACAAGTATTTCATTTGAATATGCAGCAAGAGTTTATTTAAAAAATAATGATGAGTTGTTTCGAATTATTCGTGGTCCTTATCAGGGTTTGGGTACAATCGCTTATTTAGCTGATACGCAAAGAGATTGGCTCACTTTGAACGATGTAATTGAATTAAAAGCTCTTTTTGAAGCGTTCACAAAAACAACATTAAGCAAAGAAATTTCCAGAGCAATTTGGCATTTTGAATATGCAGCCAGAATCATTGAACTTGAAGTGAGATGGGCTTTGTTAATAACAGGGATTGAATCTTTAATTCATACTTGGGGCGAAAATCAATTTGCAAAACGATTACCTCATCTATGTCATAATATTGGTCTGGATATAATCGATTTTAATGAGGCAAAAAAAATGTATAAATTTCGATCAAGCTACGTTCATGGGAAAGGAGTTTTGAAAAATGAAATTTCGGAGACGAATGAATTATATTGCAAAATGGAATATATATTACGAAATATCATTAAAACTGCAATAACTAATCCAGAATTTGCATTGATATTTTCGAGTCCCAAAGAAGTTAAAAAAAAATGGCCAATTTGATATATTCTTAATCAGGCAAATTTTTCAATTTATTTTGTGGCCATTTTGTGACGAGGTATTCCCCAGCACAAAAAACGGCACAAGATGATGGCTGGGAAACAATATCCTGATTGAAGGCAGGAACTTTCGATGATCTACACCCGCACAAGGACAACGGTCTTTTTTAGGAAAAATAGAAATATCCCCAGGGGGGATAGTTTCACTGGTTGATTTTAATGGCCTATAGGACTAATTAAAATCAAAGTGAAACTACGGAGGGAGTAGGATTCGAACCCACGGTCCCCGTAAAGGGACAACGGTTTTCAAGACCGCCGCAATCGACCACTCTGCCATCCCTCCGGCAGGATGAAATTTTAGCAGAAGGTTAAATACCTGTCAATTCATTTGGGACAACGGTTTTCAAGATACACGCACTATGTTTTTGGAAATTGCTGTAAGCCACTAAAAACATCTAGTGCGTGTATATTCGCACTAGATGATTTTCCCGTCTTTCCAAGCTTGGGGAAAATCATAGTGCGAATACCGCCGCAATCGATACCAACACTAAGTTTTTGGCAATTTCAGCAAGTCACCAAAAACTTCTAGTGTTGGTATAGTCACACTGGATGGTTTCAGCATCTTCCTAACTTGCTGAAACCATAGTGTGACTACCACTCTGCCATCCCTCCGGCCAAGGTAATTGTAGCAAAAGGTCGATGGAGTGTCAATTTGCGAGGTTTTTTGATGAAAAGTAAAATGAATGCCCTTATACTACCTAATGCTCCTTGCCAAAGAAATCCCAACCACGTGTTGCCAGAACACGGCTGCCATGCGATAATAATAATGAATGATCGGGTCTATTTAGATTTTCAGAACCTCGAACAATAAAAAGGAGCTTACCATGACCGTCAAACAATGGAAAAACCCGCCGCCCATGACGATCGACAGTAAAAAAACCTACCAAGCCCGCATCAGCACCGCCCGGGGGGAGATCGTCCTGCAGCTGTTTCCCGAGCACGCCCCGCAAACCGTAAACAACTTCGTCTTCCTGGCCTGCGAAAATTTCTATGACGGCGTCACCTTCCATCGCGTCATCGCCAATTTCATGATCCAGGGCGGAGACCCCAGCGCCAGCGGCAGCGGCGGCCCGGGCTACCGTTTCGCCGATGAAACGCTCAACAATCCGCTGAAACACGAGACCGGGGTCATCTCCATGGCCAACGCCGGGCCCGGCACCAACGGCAGCCAGTTTTTCATCACCCACTCGCCGCAGCCGCACCTGAACGGCCGCCATACCGTTTTCGGCAAAGTGCTGCAGGGTCAGGAGGTCGTCGACGCCATCCGCCAGGGCGACGTGATGGTATCGCTGCGCATTGAAGAGAACTGATTTTAAGCCAAGCCCTATTTGACGAAAGTGATGAGCGGCAGGACGTAATCACTATCCTGCCAGGCCTGATTTTCCTTGGTGTCCCCCTGGTTGTCGCGGCGGTCGATGCCGATGCTGTAGAGGATCTGCTTGGTCTCGCTCCAGATATAAGGTTTTCCGGAACAGGGGTCCAACAATTCCCGGTAACTTGGCAAATCGTTTAGCTGCGCCTGCACCGACCGGGTTGGATCGAAATTGCGATGCAGGTCAGCGGCGATGTGCAGCATGTCGTGTGCCGTCTTCAGGGCCCAGGATTTGAAAATCACGGCAATAAAATTACCTGCAGAAAAGTCATCAAGACTTTTTTTCCCTAATGGATTTTGCAGCCACCAGAAAACCCCTTGCGCCTGTTTGGGCATTTCCTCGATGTCCTTATCCCAGAGATGGGGTGGTGTTTCCTCGTAGCGAATGATCCCCTCCATGTAGCGAACGCGGATATTGCGGGTGCGGTTCTTCTGGAAGAACAATTTGTATTTGACGGCGGAAAGCCAGTTCATTGCGGAAAGATCAAGCTCGGATACCCAGTACGTTTCACAAGTGAATGGAAAGCGGGAGCCGTACTCCTCGTAAGCAAGCGTGGGGGTGCTCTCCAGAATGGTCTGAAATACATCGGGCGGGCAATCCTTGCGGTTCATGATATTGTTGAGGGCCCAAATGGACATGCGGGCCACGGCTTTGGCCACCAGGTTGGCGATCAGCGTGCGGCTGTTTGGGATCACCCTGGTGGCAAAGCGCAGATGGCGCAGCAGGTGGGCGGCGGCCTCCTGAGAGTTGCCATTTTGCGCTGCCATGACATCCAGGGCAATGGAGAGCTTGGCCGCATGGAGCCAGGCCAGCAGGTTGGGAATGGGAGAGTCGGACCTGATCAGGGTGAAATCGATGAAACTTTCGCAGTGGATCAGCTTTTCATAGCGGGCGAGCATGAAGCCATAATCTTCGCCGGCTTTTTTTAACTGTTCCTGATATTTATTTATAACCGAGTGCGCACCATTCATCCAATCAGCCGCAAATGTCATGGCTTTGAATACTTCAGCCAACTCTTTTGGATTTTTATATTTTTTTTTGTAATTCATCTGCTCGAATTCCCTTATATACAGATCATTGTCAAAGGCGGGGTCGAAGAGACGGCGATATGGGAGAATCGCCGCGTCGGTTTCGATATCGACATCCTTTGGCTCGATCAGAGTCCATAACCGGTAATACCCATTTGTTTTTTCAAAAACCTCCGGCGCCAGGACCGGCGGGGCGCCCAGCGCCGGTGCAACCGGCCGGGCATCGATCTGGTTGAAAACCAGGTAGCCGATGATAAGGACCAGCAGCACCAACAAGATACGGATCACGATTTTTTTCATGTTTCCTCCCCTTTTCCCATTAACAGGAGCACTTTCCCCGGGGCGGAAGTCCGCGGTCCCGTTTTCTTCATGGTGCGATTGTAGCATATGGCCCAGCCATTGGCCAGATCATGCAAAAGTCCAATATGTATCTGAACTTCTTTTTTAAACAGCAGTTTTGCGCTGGCGCGAGTATGGGGTATACTACTGAAAAAGTGAGGACATTTACCTGATGGCGCTGCTCAGCGTGAAAGACGTGTGTGTCGGTTTCGGCGGTTTCCTGCTGCTGGACCATATCGAGCTGAATATCGAACGCCACGAAAGGGTCTGCCTGCTGGGGCGCAACGGCAGCGGCAAGACCACGCTGATGAAGCTGATCAACGGCGAAATCAATCCCGACAACGGCACTGTCTCCCGCAGCCAGGGAATCGTCACGGCCCGCCTGGACCAGGAGATCCCCGCAGGTATCGCCGGCCCGGTCATCGATATCGTCTATTCCGGGTTTGCGGCCAAGGGCAAACTACTGGCCGATTACCATCGCGCCAGTGCCATGCTGGCCGACAGCCAGGGAAATGATCCCCGGCTTTTGGCCCGCTTGGACCGTTTGGGACAACAGTTGGATGCCGAGAACGGCTGGGAGATCCATCGCCAGATCGACCTGGTCATTGCCCGGATGAAGCTCCCGGCCGACGCGGATTTCGCCACCCTGTCCACCGGGTTGAAAAGGCGCACGCTGCTGGCCAAAGCCCTGGTTGCGGCACCGGATATCCTCATGCTCGATGAACCGACCAACCACCTGGACATCGAAGCCATTTCCTGGCTGGAGGATTTTCTGGCCGAATACAGCGGAACCATTCTGCTCGTCACCCATGACCGGCAGTTGGTGCAAAAGCTGGCCAGCCGGATCATCGAGATCGACCGCGGCCGGTTGCTGGACTGGAGCTGTGACTACGCGACCTTTCTCCAGCGCAAAGAGGAGAGCCTGGCCAATGAAGAGATCCAAAACCGGCTTTTTGACAAAAAATTGTCGGTTGAAGAAGCCTGGCTCCGCCAGGGGGTCAAGGCCCGCCGCACCCGCAGCCAGGGACGCCTCAAGACCCTGCTGAAAATGCGCGCCCAACGCCGCCAGCGACAGGAGAGGCCCGGCGGAGTGGCCATGACCCTGCAGCACGGGCGCCGCTCCGGCAACCTGGTTGTCAAAGTGGAAAATGTTCATTATCACTATCCCGGGAAGCAGGTGCTGCGCGATTTTTCAACCACGATCATGCGCGGAGACCGGGTCGGCATCATCGGGCCAAACGGCTGCGGCAAGACCACCCTGCTGCGGTTGCTCATTGGCGAAATCCTCCCGCAACAGGGGCATATCCACCTGGGCACAAACCTGGAAGCCATCTATTTCGATCAATTGCGCGAGCAGCTCGATCCTGAAAAAACGGTTTTCGATAACGTGGCCGACGGTAACGACGGGGTCATCATCAACGGTGTTACCCAGCACGTGATCGGTTATTTGCAGAAATTCCTCTTTACAGCGGAGCGGGCGCGCAGCAAAGTGAAATCCCTGTCGGGCGGAGAACGGTGCCGCTTGCTGCTGGCGCGCTTGTTCACCCGGCCCGCCAATGTCCTGGTCCTGGACGAGCCCACCAATGATCTCGATATCGAAACCCTCGAATTTTTGGAGGAATTGCTCCTCGATTTTCGGGGCACATTGCTGCTGGTGAGCCACGACCGGGCTTTTTTGAACAACGTGGTGACCAGCACCCTGGTTTTTGCCGGGGAAGGGAAAATAGAGGAATATGTGGGCGGATATGACGATTGGTTGCGGCAAAGGGAAATTCCCCATACCCCGGTCAATGGAAAACCGCAGAAAAAAATCCCGGCCAAAACCCGGCCGGCAACATTGAAGCTCACCTTCAAGGAAGAGCGGGAACTGGAAACCCTGCCGGAAAAGATCAAAAATCTGGAAGAAGAACAAAAAAATATCTATCGCTCCCTGGCCGATCCCGCTTTTTATCGCAGCAGCGACAGCGACGTCAGCGCCGCCAATCTACGTTTGCAGGCGCTGGAAAAGGAGTTGACCGCGGCCTATCTGCGCTGGGAATACCTGGAGGAGCGCAAGGAGCAGACACCCGCGCCCTTAAAAAAATAAACTGGACAAAAACTTTTTTTTATACTATAGATGAAATGAGTTATTTGACAGTTTTGACTGAGTCATGAAGAACGGTTGAGAGTCCGGCTCGAAGAACCCGTGCCAACCTGGTGTTAATTCCATTCACCGAGGAGGTGGACCATGACGAAAGTTAAATTCATCAACGAGTATTATTTTTTCGAATACCAGACCTGCCGGGGCGTCCCGCAGCGGTTTCATTATTACCTCAATGCCGCGTTTTATCCCTTTTCCCGGCTCATTCCCAGTACCTCATCCCATTGGCCCCTGGGAACGGAAAAAACCGTTTTCTCCAGCGATTTTTTGCCCGAACGCGCTTTTTCCAAAAAATTCTTACACAGATAGTTGCAACTTCAAAGGCTGTTGCCGCTCCCTGGGCGGGATGGTTTTTCCCTGATCGGAAGAGGCCTCCGAAGCAGCGCCGGCGCCTCCGCTAGTTGCGGGCAGTCTCCAGCAGCAGCTTGAGTACCGGGTAATCGATGGTGCGGCAAATTTCCTGGACGTGACCGGTTAGGACGGCATTGTGGCTGATCAGCGCATCCTTGAGCATGAAAACCCTGTAGTCGAGGTCCATCGCGCCGTGGTAGGTGGCCAGAACGCAGCCCACGGCGCTCAAGCCGCACAGGAACAGCGTGTTGCAGCCTTTGCCGCGCAGCACCTTGTCCAATTCCGTTTTCTTGAAAGCGCTGGGATAATTCTTGACAATCTTGGCGTCATCGGGCTGGATGGTGACGGTTTTGGGAAATTCGAAAGCCTCGCTGTCCGGCTTCGGCCCTTCTTGAAGATCGGTGTGGTAGACGCGGAGCACCGGAAAACCGTTGGACCGGAACAAGTCGATAAAGTAATTAATCATCTTCATGCCGGTATCCTTATCCTTTTCATCCATGTAGGGCAGATACACATTCTGAATATCGATCACCAGCAGGGCCGGTTTCATTTTCGCAGGAGCGCTTTTCGTCGTTTCGGCGGCTAAAAGCCAGGCCAGAGAAACGATAAGCAACAACATCAACAACACTTTTTTTTTCATGATTTCTCCTTCCGGCATGTTTTCATCTTCCATTATCATGCCATGCGCCTTATGCACAAAATCAGCTTATGACATCGTTTCGGCGTTTTTTCCATGGGACTAAAGTAATATTTTTTTAATAATTTCTGAAAATAGTTTGAGATTTACACTGATTTCCAATAGAATAACGGTATGAGCAAGCACATATTCCCGGTCAACCGGCGTGGAATTAAATACATGCTGATCACGATTTTTGTCTTGCGCTCATTAACGGGCGCCGGGCCCGCCCTACCCAAGGGAAAACTGTCGCTGAACATGGTTGCCGAGGAGTATGTCAGGCTGGCTTTACTTGTCGGTGCTTACTCCCCCGGCTATATCGATGCTTATTACGGGCCGGAAGAATGGAAGATAAAAAATGAAGACGATCTCCGCCGCGGCGGTTTCCAGGCTGTCGGGCTCAAGAAGCGGGCAGAATCGGTTTTGAAAGAGCTGGGCGTGCTGGCCAGGAGAAATCTGTCCGCCCTGGATAGACTCAGGCTGGAGTTCCTCAACAAGCAAATGATCGCCCTGAAAGCAGAAATCGATCTCCTGTCAGGAGAAAAATTCACCTTTGACCAGGAATCGCAATTATTCTATGACGCCGTCTCCCCGGTTCACGGCCGCGAGGAGTTTGAAAAAAAGATCGCGGTTCTGGATACGATTCTGCCCGGAAAGGGAAATCTTCAGGAAAGGGTGGCGGCATTTAAAAAAGAGTTTATCATCCCCCCTGAAAAACTTCCGGCCGTGTTCGAGGCGGCCATCGCCGAATGCCGGCGCCGGACCCTAGCCCACATCGTTCTGCCACAAAACGAGAGCTTCAAGGCCCAGTACGTGCAAAACAAACCCTGGGGCGCCTACAACTGGTACAAGGGAAACGCGTACAGCGTCATCGAGGTGAACACCGACATGCCGGTGCAAATCGATTCCCCGCTGTGCATCGCTGCCCACGAAGGCTACCCGGGCCACCATGTCTACAACGTCCTGCTCGAGCAGAAGTTGGCCAGGGAAAAAGGCTGGAGTGAATTCACGGTCTATCCCCTGTTCAGCCCCCAGTCGCTCATCGCCGAAGGGACGGCCAACTATGGCATTGAACTGATTTTCCCCGGAGAGGATAAATTGAAATTCGAAAGCGAAATATTATACCCGCTGGCCGGCATCGACCCGCAAAAAGCCGGAAAACTCGCCCAGATGCAAAAATTGCTGACCGAGTTGAGCTATGCTGAAAATGAAGCCGCCCGCGGTTACCTGGACGGCAAGATCTCCAGGGAAGAGGCGCTGGATTGGCTGGCCCGCTTTTCCTTGGCATCGCCCGAAAGTGCGGCCAAGACCATCGATTTCTGGGACACGTATCGCAGCTACATTATCAACTATAACCTCGGCCAGGACATCATCCGCGCCTTTGTTGAAAAAACAGCGGGGGCGAACTCGAGCCTGGACGGCAACGGCCGTCCCCTTGGGGGACTGGAAGCCAAATGGCAGGTTTTCGCGGATATTCTCTCCACACCACGCACGCCGTCGGGGCTGCGCTGATTGACTGCGGCGGGCGTTTGGCATAAAATAAAACACTTGCTGCGAGGTATTGATGAAGGATTTCACCCCCTACCGGGATCAGATCGTCGGCATTGACCAGACATTCGACTCACCCGACGGCAAAAAACGCCTGATCTACGCCGACTGGACGGCCAGCGGCCGGCTCTACAAGCCCATCGAAGAGGCCATTTCCAGCCGCCTGGGTCCTTTCGTGGCCAACCCCCATACCCAAACCACGGAGAGCGGCACGCGCATGACCGAGTCTTATCACGAAGCTCAGCACGTCATCAAGAACCACGTCCATGCCGACGACAATGACGTTATTTTTTTTGCCGGCTTCGGCATGACGGCCGTGATCAACAAGCTGCAGCGCCTCCTGGGGTTGCGCGTCCCGGAAAAATTTTGCCCCAAGCCGAACTGCCGGAAAAAATCCAAACCCCTGGTCATCATCACCCACATGGAGCACCATTCCAATCAGACGTCATGGAACGAGTGCTGCTGCGACGTGGAGATCATCCGCCGCGCCGACGACGGCCTGCCCGACCTGGAGCACCTGCAGGAGATCCTGGCCGCCAACAAGCGCCGGGAGCTGCTGATCGGTTCTTTCAGCGCCTGCTCGAACGTCACCGGCATCCATACCCCCATTCACGAATTGGCCGCCATCATGCACCGCCACAACGGCTACTGCTTCGTCGATTTCGCTGCTTCCGCCCCTTACGTGAAAATAGACATGCATCCCGATGATCCGCAACAGCGCCTGGACGCAATTTTTTTCTCCCCGCACAAGTTCCTGGGCGGCCCCGGTTCCTCCGGAGTCATGGTGCTCAACAAGCAGCTCTACCACAACCGGGTCCCCGATCATCCCGGCGGCGGCACCGTGCTGTGGACCAATCCCTGGGGCGAGCAGCATTATTATGAGGACATCGAGGTGCGCGAGGACGGGGGCACGCCCGGATATCTGCAGGCCATCCGCGCCGCCCTGGCTGTTCTTCTCAAGGAACACATGGGCAGCGAGCACATCCTCGCCCGCGAAGAAGCATTAAAAAATATTTTTCTGAAAAAACTGTGTGCCCATCCCCAGATCGAGGTTCTCGAAGCCGGCCAGTCGCACCGCCTGGGCATCATATCCTTCTATTCGCTCCATCGCCACCACAACCTGATCGTACAGCTGCTCAACGACCGCTTTGGCATCCAGAGCCGCGGCGGCTGCTCCTGCGCCGGCACCTACGGCCACATCCTGCTCCATGTCGAGCGCGAGCGGTCGAGGCACATCACCGATATGATCAACCACGGCGACCTTTCGGAAAAGCCCGGCTGGGTGCGCATCTCGCTCCATCCGACCCTGACCGAGGCAGAGGTCATCACCAGCGCCGAAGCGGTGCACTCCGTCCTGGACAACTATGAGCGCTGGCAGCAGGACTACGTTTTCGAACCGAAAACCGGCGAATTCAGCCATCGCACCTGGAAGAGGCCGGTAACGAACCTGCGCCGCGATTTCCAGCCGTGGTAAAGGGCGACATTCCGGGACTCGGTTTACGGTTAACGGCAGCACAAATTATCCACCGGCTTCGGTGGACCGTACACCGTTTGCCGTCCACCAAGGTCTATCTGAGCTCTATAAGAACCTCTCAAACCTATCTTTCTTGGCCTTGCAGATCGGACAAGTATCGGGCGGTTCGCCGCGGGCGCAAAGATAGCCGCAGACCTTGCAGCGCCAGACGGGTTGGGAAAGTTTGCCGACGGGCAAGTTCCCGGATATCTCGGCCCTGGCGGCGCGGCGCTCGCTTGCCGGCGGGCGGCGCTCGGGGATGGAAGCGGCCTGCTTCCTGCCTTCCATGACCTCCTGGCCAACGTACAGGGCGCAGAAGCAGGCACCGAACTCGTTCAGATCAGCGTCGCGATAGTCGCAGGGGCAGATGATGTCCAGGTCGGCGGCCTTATCGCCCGTTGCCAGCCGGCAGGGGCAAGCCGGGTAGCCGTAGCGCTGCTGGTTGACCAGTAGGCTTCTGACCAGTTCCCGGACGAATTCGCGGTCAATGTTCAGGTGGTATCCCGACGCCGAGCCTTCGCGCTGCAGCTTCTGCCGCAGGGCGTCGATGGCCGCATCGTTTATTTTGATCTCCTTTTTCATGATCCGATCGCAGCGCGGATCTTGGCTTCGTCGAAGCCCAGGACGCAGGAGGAGTCTTTGAAGACCAGGGTGGGGAAAGACTCGTTGGGATTCCAGCGCCGCACCTCGGCCATGGCCCGTTCCTGTTCCTCGCCATCCAGCAGATCGACGTAAATGTATTCGTAGGCCACACCCAGATCATCGAGCAGCAGCCGCGTTTTCTTGCACCAGACGCAGGTGCTCAGGCCGTAGAAAACGATCCGGCCGCAATCCTTGCCAGCCACATGGTTGAAAGATTTCATGAGTTTATCCTCCTGCCGTCGTCGTTCAATTATAAATTGCTATTCTTAGAAAAGTCAAACCGGGCTTGGAAACCACGTTATGCGTTATGCGTAATGCGTGATGAGAAACCGCACTCATTTGAAATAAATAAAAGTTCTTTTTCTTTCTTATAACGCATAACGGAGCACTTTCAGTTCGTTCACGCATCACGATAGTTTGTTGAGCTTGCTGGGCTGGAAGCCGAGATACTTCTGCCAGTTGCAGCGCTTCTCGTCGGGAGAAAAGCCGTCCCGGCCCAGGGAATGGAGGGCCGAGACCGCCAGCAGCGCCGAAAGATCGCGCTCGCCCAGGCGCGTTCTGAGCAGGAAATCATCCAGGCCGCCGAAGCCGCCGCCGCGGCTGGCCAAGACGCGCGTCGCCAGCTTGGCGCCGATACCCTTGATTGTCAGCAGGCCGCAGCGGATGGCCTTCTCCCCGGCGGGGGCGAAGCCCAGGCCGCTGCTGTTGACGTCGGGAGCCAGAATGGTCAAGCCCGATCTTTTGGCCTCCTCGATGTACACCGGCAGTGGGTAATAGCCGCCGTTGGCGTTGAGCAGGCGGCAGAAAAAGTTGAGCGGCTGCCGGGTCTTCAGCCAAGCCGAAAGGTAGGCCGCGTACGCGTAGGCCAGGCTGTGGGCCTGGCAGAAGGCGTACAAGGAAAAATCCAGGGCCAGCTTCCAGAACAATTCGAGTTCGTCCTGGCTCCAGCCGTTTCCCAAGCCCCGCGCGAAAAAATCGGCCCGCCGCGCCTCGCCTTTTTTCTTTTTGAGCTCCTTGCGCGCCATTTCCGCCTGCTCCAGGCTCCAGCCGCTGACCCGGTGCAGCAACATGGTGATCTGCTCCTCAAAGATCAGGGCGCCGCGGCTGGCGGGAAAAAGCCGCCCCAGCAGCGGATGGCAGGGTTGCTGATGCTCCAGGTAGGCCTTTTTCATGCCCGAGCGGGCCGGCCCGGGGCGAATAATGGCCACGGCGATGGCCAGTTCCGTCAAGCTGGCCGGGCGGGCGTTCAACAGGTTTTCCCTGGAGAGCGGACTCTCGAGCTGGAAGCAGCCCACGGTGCGCGCCTGCTGGATCAGCCGCCAGACAACGGCATCGTCGTTGTCCGCGCCTCCGTTCAGCCCCACAGGGGGACGGGCGCAACCGCCCAGGGCCAGGGGGGCAATGACCTCGAAACCGCGCACCCCCAGCAGGTCCAGCTTGAAGATGCGCAGGCGCTCGACCGTGTCCTTGTCCCATAGCAGCTGCGGAAAACCCTCGGGCGACCGGGTCAGGGGCAGGGCGCGGTCGATGTCCTGGCTTGAGAAAACCACGCCGCCGACGTGCAGCGAAAGCTCCCCGAAAACCCCGTCCAGCAGGGCGGCGGCCCGGTAGATGCGCGCCAGGGCGGTTGCGTCCGTCCCCTTGGGGGACAGGGTGCCTTTGCCTTTATCGGCCAGCCCCACAGGGGGACGGCCGTATCCGGCCAGCTCGGCCGGAGTTGCGAACATGGAGAGCGGCTTGGTCAAGGCGTGGGCCTCATCGGGGTTCAAGCCGAAGGCGCGGGCCGTTTCGTAGAGGGCCGAGCGGGCGCCGAAAAACTTGTGGCTCGAGACAAAGGCCGCCCGCCCGCGGTAGCGCTCGAACAGCCAGTTAAAAACCTCCTGGCGCCGCGACGAATCGATGTCGATGTCGATGTCGGGCAGGTCGGGACGCAGGCTGTTGACGAAGCGCTCGAACAGCAGGCCGTGTTGCAGCGGGTTGACCCGCGACATGCCCAGTAAAAAAAGGACGAAGGAGGAGACGCCCGAGCCGCGCAAATTGAAAAAAATGCGCCGGCCGCGACAGAAATCGGCAATGGTTGCGGCGATGAGAAAATAGGCCGCGGCCCCGATGCTGCGGATCACCTGGAGCTCCTGCCGGGCCCTCTCGCGCTCGGCCGGGCCGGCGCGGTGCTGCTCCAGTTTTTTGCGCACCAGGATTTCCAGGTCGTTGCCGCCGTCGGGGAACAGTTCTTCGAGGCTGGCGAAGGCGAAACCGACCCGCTCGGCCAGGCGCAGGGTATTGGCCATGGCCTGGCGCCCGGCTTCACCCCAGCGGCGCATGATGGCCGCGGCCGGGATCAATCCGTCCAGCCCCACAAGGGGATGGGCGCAGCCACCCAGCCCGGCGTCGTTCTTCAGGGTTCCGGGCAGGGGCAGATGCTGGAAAACCGCCCGGGCCACGGCGTACTTCTGGGCGTTGCCGGTCCAGCGCAGCGCCTGCGCCCAGACCAGGGGGATTTTCAAGTCCACGCTCCATTCACGCAGCCATTGGCCGCTCCCCCATTCCAGGCCCAGGTAAAAATTTTCCGGGCCTATTTTTTTCTGCAGCCGGCGCAGGAAATCCTCGTCGGGCCGCGCCGGCAAAAAGATCGCCAGCACCTCGCGCAAGGGTGGCAGGGCGCGCCGGTTGAGGCAGGAGACCAGGGAGAGATAGCCCGTCTGCGACAGCGGGAAAAGCAGCAGCGAGCCCTTTTCCGGCAGCACGATCTCGGTGCCGAGCAGCGGCTTCAGGCCGTTGTTGTCCGCCTCCTTCTTGAACCTCTCCCAGCCGACCAGCGACATGGGATCGCACACGGGCAGGTATGGGACGTTGGCTTTCTGCAGTACATCGGCCAGCCCGGCCGGGTCGACCACGCCGGCGCCCCGGGAGAAGACGGAGTAGACTCTTAAAGGTACGTAATTCATGGGTTTAATCTTTTTTACGGATGATGTAGCTTCTGTTCTAAGAACTTAAGAGCACACTTTAAGAAATTCTTTCTCTTAAAACATATTTGAACAATTCATTCAAAAATTCGCGCCGGCGAGCACTGTCTTTTGTAATTTCCAGGAGATCAAATACTTTGTCAATTTCTCTCTCTTTCTTCAGTTGCTCTTTTACGGAAGCAGTCAAAACACTTGGGAGGAAGATGGTTGTACAATGAGGGTTTTCGTGCTTGGCTTTAGTAAAAGATTTTTTTGTTTCTCCAAGCCGCGTTTGAGCTCCGGCCTTGTCAGCGCTTCCCTTAATTTCCAGAACACAGATCAAATCACCCTTTTTGTTTCTGCATTCCACATCCGGTTCGGAAGCGAAACGAATACTGTTGCCACTTTTTAAAATTATAATATTTCCATCGTCGGCGCTTTTTTCTGTTTTTGCTTCATCGATGAGATTCTTTTTTTTGGCAAATTCAATGATAATGGCCTCAAGCTCTTGTGATGCCAGTATCCCGATTTGGTTCACCCATGTTCCTTGCCACTCACTCCCAGCTTCAGCAAACATAATCCGTAATAAATGCTCCCTATTCATACTGACTGTACGAGCTAATGCGGTGGACAAAAAATTGTTCAAGAGTATACACGATCTTAAAAGAATTTCCTGGTTGGTCTTGAGGTTCCTTTTGGAAATGCCGAATGCCATTTTGATCTGACTATACCCTTTGTTTGAAAGACAGCTGAGCAATCTGTAATATTCAAACAATTCGGGATTGTCCTTTATAACCTCTGGATGGGCAAATATCTCAGTGGGAGCAAAACCTAATCTTTCAGCAGCTTTTTTCCCTTCCATAGTAATTCCCAATTCAGCACAATCCCAAATAAGGGATTTCCAAGCCGCACTCCTCGATTCTTTTTGCCACCGAGCAAACTTAGCATCTCGTGAAAACTTCCAAAACAAGGCAGATCGTTTTAGATATCTATCGAATAATTCCCCCTTAATGTGGTTCTTCATTTTTTTCTCCAGAATACAATGGTTTCCCTGACTGGTCGACGGCCATATATCGCCATTTGCTGTGAACTATTGCCCTTGTAACGTGTCACCCATATAGACTCGGTCGTTAATCCATAACATTGAGCCAATTCACACAGAATCAAATCGGTAGGCACATTTTCACCGGCAAACTGGGCATTGGCTACAACCAAAGCCACTCTGCCATTGGGCTTGAGATAGGTTGCCAATTGTTTGATTACCAAATTCATGTCTTCAAAGTAACCTTTAATCATAATAGGCAAGCGGTTATTGTTTAGCGGTTTTGATTTTACTTCTCGTAAGATTTCATCCAAAACCGGCAAAGTTATTTGAGAAGCACTACATTCTCTGCTTTCAATATGAGATCTAAGAAGACTATGGCGAATGTTCACCATATCTTTATGCGATTTGGCAGAGAGCAAACATAATTCCAAAGCATAGGTGCGAGAGTAATCGTAGCGGTTCAAATAAGGAGGTGAGGTTACAACGGCAGAGACCTTTCCCCAATACTTTTTAGGGATGCATAAATCACGGGCGTCACCTTCTTTAACAAACATCTTTTTGGGAGATGGCTTCAATAAACCTAATATTTTTATCTTTTTTAAATCACTTACCATTTCAAGCAGCACAGAGTTAAGAATTATACGAACGGATGGAATGCTTTTTTTAACTAATCTTAAAAACTGACCATCCTTAGAGGTGTTACTGACAGATTCAAGAATGCTAAGTAAACCCAACATCAAAAAGTCACGTACAGGCTGTTTGAATTTTTCAATTTCATCTTTAAAGAAAAGAATCTCCTGCTGAATGTCATGCGAAAAAGCAAGGTTTACTATTTTCACATCGTCCGGGAATTTTGATTCTGGCTTGTGATATGGAATTGAAATAAGTTGTTTAACTGATTGCTTCAACAGTTCAATATTTCCCCATTCAATAAGTTTTACCTTCGTGATGAATACTGCTGTTGGTAAAATATCAATTCCCAAACCATGAAGCCCAAGTTCTTTTGAAGCCAATAACGTAGTCCCGCATCCAGCAAAAGGGTCAAATATAATATCTCCTTTTTTTAGTGCGAATTCCTTTGCAATCTGTATCACAAGCTCACGTGAGAAACCTTCCTTGTACTTAAACCAATTGTAAACTGGAATGTTTTTGTTTGGAACATAAGTAACCAGTTGGCGCCAATCAAATTTTGCTAAAAAAAGATCATGATACTTTTTTTCTAAAGATAAACGTTCATTTTGGGATGGGTTGTCTTTATGCGTTAATTCGAGTGGTTTAATTTTGTATTTCGGGTTACTAATTGGGAACTTGAATAACTCTAAATTCCTTATTGACACTTCTATTTCACTCATATGATTCTCCTTAGTTTAATAAAAAATCTCATTGTTTTCAAGGCTTTGATGGCATTATTCATCCGAATTTAATAAATTTAAATCGTTCAAGAAGATGTAGCTCCGCCGGTGGCAGGGCAAGTCCCGCAGGAATTATTGCAAACAAACATAGTGAGACTTTAGGATAGAAACCCATTTTCGCTCTCCAGCAAATTTTTCTTCCGATAAAAGCTGTACCGCTTCCGGAACATTTTCTCCAAATATTCAATCTCGATATCACGGTAATCAAACACCCGCGCCTTGCCATCTCCATTCCGGCCAACCCGTCCGACATACTGCGCCAGCTTCCCGGAAAATGAAAATGGAAAAACCATAAAAAGACAATCCAGATTAGGAAAATCGCTTCCTTCTCCCAGCATTTGACCGGTTGCCAGCAACACTTGGAAATCACCTTTGAGAATCCGCTTGATCCTCGCCTTTCTCCGTTTCTGCGGTACATCACCGGAAAAAACCATGGTTTCACACTCCCTTTTGAGGTACTGTTGGAGAACGTTCAGATGCTCTTTCCTCTCGCTCAGGACAAGGCAGCGGAATCCACGACCGACCATTTCCCGAATGTCCCCGGCAATCAATTCATTGCGGTGAGTGTCATGGGTGAAGATTTTGGTAAGCATTTGAAAATTTTTGGTAGTGACAGCAAAGGGAATTTTCAGATCTGTCTTGCGTATACAAACGGAAGCTGCATAGACTTGCGCTTCACCCTCTTCAGTTTCCTTTTCACCACTAGCGGGAATGGTATGGACAATATCGCCTATATAGGCAAATATCATCCTGGCATCATTGTATTTCCTTTCCGGCGTAGCAGTCAGTCCATATAAATAAAAAGGACACAAATACTGGATAACCTTGCGAAACGTTCGCGCCGGCACATGGTGGCACTCATCTACTATAACCAAGCCGAAAGACGGGGCCACATCCCCAAAATCCTTCATTCTGGATAGTGTCTGAATCATAGCCAGTGTGATCTGCGGAGAAAAATTCTTTTTCCCGTTGCCGACCACCCCGATTTCTTGGCGCGGGATCCCTAGGCCATTTTCCAACCGATCCAACCACTGAGTGAATATTTGTTTCTTATGAACCAAAATCAATGCCCGCTGCTGCAAGCGCGCGATCAGTTCAATTCCAATGATTGTTTTTCCCGAGCCGGGAGGCGCCACCAATACCCCTCCCTCTGCGGCAATCAGTTTTTCAACCGCATCCATTTGCCGGGGAAACAACCGATAGCCACTGCGAAAAAAAACCGGAGCGGTTTTCGTCCGTTGGTCGGACAACCGGAATTGAATACGTTTCTCCTTTAGAAATTGGACAAAATGCGGCAGGAACCCTCTTGGAATCAGAATATTTTCGTTTCGCTTTTGTATCAGATTGAAATATTTCGGTATCCCCGGAGTCCGTAATCCAATTCGACTCTTGATCAGATATTCCGAGTTCGCGAAATTCAAATTCTCTTTCAGAAAATTGATGGCTTGGCGCGGTAAAGTCGATTGCGTGATTTCGGCATACTCTCTCAAAACAATAAGGAATTCATTTGATCCAACCACAGACTCAGTACCTATCTCCGCAGACGCTTCCGTTTGCATTCGGTCCAACAAAAGAACCGGAACACGTTCAATTCGCTGTAACAGGTCCCATTGATCAGGAAATGGAGAAAAATCGTTTTCCGGATCGATGAATACAGAATTTCCTAACTTGCGGGATTCCCCCTGCAATGGCAGTGCAATCAAATTGCCCAACCCCTTGCCACTCAGGAAGTCTTGATTGGGAAAAATTCTGTCAAAGCTGTCTTCCTTCGCAAACGCATCGATAATGTGGCATTCCTTTAAAATATTGAAAGCCAGCGCACGGCTTTTTACAGCCGGATATGGACTTTCAAAAAAAAGCCAGACATGGGCGCCATTTCCCGATCGGGAACGTTCTATGTAGGATTGCAGGCCTTTTTCATTACATTTTTTCCAAAATGATGAAGCCTGCGACATCCAGCTTTCACCGTCAAAATCAACCGCCAAAAAATAAGTACTGTTATCCGAAAGCATAGGATAGATGCCTATAGTTTTCAATCCCCGCAGATGCTCTTCGACATTCCTATCCTGCAGCACTCCATATTGAGCATTTTGACATTCCCGGCATTTCCTTCCCTGCTGTTTTAGGCAGATTTCCTTCTTCCATTCATTCCGGCATACCGGAGCATAACCGCCAGCAGAACCGTCCGCCTTTTGCCAACGCACGGCAAAAACATCATTCCGCCCTCTAAATAAATTGCGAAAAAGGGCGATTTTTTGCTCGGGAGTAAGTTTCATCACAATTTTGCTTTATATTTGCAAGTATTACACTTTGCTCAAAGGGATGTCCAATCTGCAATATATTCGTGTCGCTTCATTCATCTCACGGATCAGCAGGTAAACACCAGTGGAAGGATTGCCTTCCGTCCCCGCTGATTTGTGATGTTTCTGGCATTGCTCTGCGTTGCGCACGGCAGTCGGAATTTTAAGAATATAACTTTCCACCGGGATATTGTTCTTTTCATAACCCGGCAAATATTTATCTTTTATCCGCCGGATGACGTTCTCACATTTCACAAATGGGGCGGTGGTGAATTCGTCGTGGAGCAACAACCAGAATTCAAAGCACGGATTGGAAAGAGCCACATTAATCCTGCTCGCTTTAGCTTTTTGAAGGGCATCATTTAGTTTAGGATTCGTATCAGCGCGTTCGGTATCGAACACCGCCCAGACGGAATCGTAAGGCACCGTACAACCGCGCCTTGCCTCTCGCTTTCGATCGTCACGTATTTCAATTGCGCAATCAACGACACTGAGGGCATCTGTGCCTGGAGCTTTCATAATTTCAATATCAACCGCTTTAAGCTTGAGGTGATTACGCAATCCTTTCAAGTAATCCGGTTCAGTCTTTAGACCTTCTGTAACGATTAAAATCGTTTTTCCCGTAGAGCCCGACGACTGGGGCCGCCGCGAGAATGGATTCCGACTTTTCTGACGTTTTGCGCTCATTTGATTTTCAATCCTTCTGGAATAAAAGGGATGGCGCCGTAGCGCCCGGCTAAATAACCTCGGACCAAAGATTCGGTTTTGCGCGGTTTGTAATCCGTCAAGGGATAAAGGTGGGTTGCGCCATTATCGTCCTTCTCGGTGAACCAGACCTGGTCCCGCCGTATGATATCTGTATCCAAAAGGATCGGATTGTGGGTCGCGAAAATGACTTGTGCCCCTTTCGTATTTAACTTTGAACTGAAAAGCAATTTTAAAAACTCCGATACAAGCATAGGGTGCAGACTGGTCTCAAGCTCATCAACAAGCACGGTATAGCCGTGTTCTAAAATATCTAGCCAAGGTCCTACTAGAGAGAAAAACCGCTGCGTTCCAGCTGATTCTTCAGTAAAATCGATAAGAGAATCTTTTCCGGATGCACCTCTATGTTTGAAGCTGATTTCAAGCGTTTTAAGTCCGGTTAATTTACCGGTACTTTCCATGTCTCGAACCACTGAAGGCGAATAGGTGGCTTTAATTTCTTCAGCGGATAATTCCTTGTGCTTGACATCAGCGTCTGTGATTCCAAAATCAGCAGACTTAAGCAAAGCAATAATAGGGGTAACATTTTGTTTCTGCTCCTCAATCAAGTTAGCAGTGAAATTTCGGCCTAATCGTGATCCGGCCCCAAGGTTGATAAAGCGACACCTATCACTGAACCAGTTATAGATGGCAGTGAGTTGCTCATTATTGAATTGAGCAGCCGTCGACACAAAAAGGCTATTTGGTCGTGTTTTGCTGCATAAATCCGAATCCAATTTAAAAAATGAAGCACTATGACTCCAGATGTAATCATTTTTTTTGGGATCGTAAATCCTTCTAAACCAGTTTTGCGCGGAGCCCTTTGGAAACGCAACAAGATACTCCTGATAAACTCGCTGCTTGTCTAGTGTAAAACCATATACATAGCGAACTTCTTCAATCACTACCATAACTTCAAAACAACTTGGCTTATCAAGCGTCTCTACATCAAGACAAAATGGCTTGGTGTCTATTAGTTCATTTGGTGCAATCCGGGTAGCCGAGTGTCTGACAAAATTTGCCATAAAGCGAAGAGCATCAAGGACATTGCTTTTTCCTGAGGCATTCGGGCCATATAGAGCAACGCCCTTCAATAACTTGACTTTTGAAAGGCCAGGCAAATTTGGATGAATAAGGTTTTCCGGCAATGAATCATCATAATTGCTCGCTACCAGAGACAAAATCTGCTCATCCTTGATGGAACGATAATTTGTCACCTTGAATTCAATCAGCATGATAAACCTCTTTTTTTGCTGTTTTATTGCAATAACATGCCATTCATAACACCATGAATTCAAATTGTCAATACTTTTTGCTTTTTTTC
This sequence comes from Candidatus Aminicenantota bacterium, assembly GCA_026393775.1. Classification (GTDB taxonomy): domain Bacteria; phylum Acidobacteriota; class Aminicenantia; order UBA2199; family UBA2199; genus UBA2199. Next base: position 367 of record JAPKZM010000219.1, on the reverse strand, counting down.
TGCAAAAAATAAATATTCATTTTTTATGACTCCTGTTCACGGATGCAGCTCCGCCGGTGGCGGTTCCGGGCCCCGCGCAACAACGATGGATCCACAATCCATTGCATGCATGTCCCGCATATATCTGCATCAATCCGGGAGGGTCACAGACCCTCCCCTACGTTAATTTTTTCTTAACGTAGGGGCGGGTTTAAAACCCGCCCGTCCTTCTTCGCCATTCTACCCAAGAGGGTTTGCAACCCGCCCTCTCACTAACAATCCCGCCCGCATATATCTGCCATACGCCCGCAATTCCCCGCTGCCTACTTCGTCAGCGACGCCGTTTTCAGGACGATGCCCTCCCGTTCCAGCGGGTACAGGTCCTGCA
>JAPKZM010000077.1 GCA_026393775.1 Candidatus Aminicenantota bacterium | reverse complement strand
CCGATCCGACGAAGATATCTCCGATGTTGGCGATTTTGCCCACATCGCCTCCCAGGGCCCGGATAAACATGACTTCCTTCGCACCGGAATTATCAGCTACTTTCAGCTTGGTTTGCATCTGGATCATTGGGGCACCTCTTCTTTTTGGGTGATCTGGGTCACATGGATGACCAGCCAGCGTTTATTCTTGCTGATGGGCCGGACCAATTTGATGGTCACCAGGTCACCCGGCTTGCATTTCTTTTCCTCATCGTGAGCCAGGAAACTCGTCTTTTTCTTGATGATCTTCTTGTAAACGGGATGGAGGACGACCCTTTCCACGCTTACCGAAACCGTTTTTTCAGCCTTGGCTGACAGCACCACGCCCTGCAGCATGCGGGCATTTTTTTCTTTCTTAGGCGTCTTTTCCATCTTGGGACCTCATTTCTTTCAGTATTGTCATTAATCGGGCAATGTCTCGCTTGGTTTGTCTGATCTTGTAGGGGCTTTCCGCCTGCCCCAGGGTTTTTTGAAACTTCTGCTTGAAAAGCTTTTCCTTCAACTCGTCCAGCTTGTTCTGGATCTCGCTGTGCGCCAGGGTTCTGATCTCTTTTACCTTCATAGTCCCGCTCCTATCTGCTGCCGTGAAATGAACCGGGTCTTGATCGGCAGTTTCCGCTGCGCCAGCTTCATGGCTTCCCTGGCCACCGTCTCGTTGACGCCTTCCAGCTCATAGAGAATGCGCCCGCGCTTGATGACGTCGACCCAGAATTCGGGGTCGCCCTTGCCCTTGCCCATGCGCACCTCGACCGGTTTCTTGGTGACCGGCTTGTAGGGGAAGACGCGGATCCACAGCTTGCCGCCGCGCTTGATGAAACGGTTGATGGCGATGCGGCCGGCCTCGATCTGCCTGGCGGTGATCCAGTCGTTCTCCATCGACTGCAGGCCGAACTCGCCGAACTCCAATTTATTTCCCTTGGTGGCAATGCCACGGCGTTTGCCCCGGAAAACCTTCCGATGCTTGACTTTCGCTGGCATTAACATGGCTATTCTCCTTTCTCTTCTATTTCGATCTCTTGCCTGCGGTAGCGCTCCTTCTCCTTGTCGCCGCAGTACACCCAGACCTTGATGCCGATCTGGCCGTAGTCGGTGAACGCTTCGGTGAAGCCGTAGTCGATGTCGGCCCGCAGCGTCTGCAGCGGAAGCTTGCCCACCAGGTACCACTCGGCGCGGGCGATCTCGGCTCCGCCCAAACGGCCGGAAACCCTGACCTTGACCCCGGTCGCCCCGGCGCGCAGGGTCGAATCAACCACCTTGCGCATGGCGCGGCGGTTGGAAATACGGCGCTGGATCTGGAAGGCCACGCCCTCGGCAATCAGTTGCGCGACCAGTTCCGGGTTGCGGATCTCGATGACGTCGACCAGGATCTTGTCCATGGTCTTCTTGGTGATGCCGCTGATGAACTTCTTCAGTTCCTGGACGCCCGAGCCGCCCTTGCCGATCAGGATGCCCGGCCGCGCCGTGTTGATCTGCACGCGGATGGTGTCGGCGATCCTCTTGATTTCGATCGAGGCGATACCGGCGTGCTTGTATTTTTCCTTGACGCTCTTGCGGATCTGGATATCGGTGTGGAACTGGTCGATGTAATTCTGTCCCTTGCCATACCACAAAGAGAGCCAGCCCTTGTTGAACCCCAAGCGAAAACCGAACGGATGTGTTTTCTGTCCCATTATTTCCCCTTCCTTTCGTCTAAGTACAAACTGATATGCGCATAGCGTTTCAGGATGCGCATGGCCCGGCCGCGCGGCGCAGGCCGGAAACGCTTCAGGTACGGCGCCTGGCCGACATGGGTCCTGGCGATGTAGAGGTTGTCGACGTCGATGTTCGGGAACTTGACCTGGGCGTTGGCGATGGCCGAGCGCAGGATGTCCATCACGATGCCGGCCGCTTTCTTGCGCCGGGAGAACTTCAGGATGGTCAAGGCTTCGCCGGCGTCCTTGCCCTTGATCAGGTTGACGATCAACTGGCTCTTCTGAGGGGAAATCTTCAAATATTTTCCTTTGGCCACAGCGATTTCACTCATGAGCGACCTCCTACACCTTGGCGGCTTTGTTGTCTTTCGACGTATGGCCGCGGAACGTTCTGGTTTCGGCGAATTCGCCGAGTTTCAATCCCACCATGTTCTCGGTGATGTAAATCGGGATGAATTTCCTGCCGTTGTGGACCGCCATGGTCATGCCGACCATTTCCGGGATGACGGTGGAGCGCCGGTACCAGGTCTTGATGATCTCTTTTTTCCCGGAATTCCTGGTTTCAATGACTTTTTTAAGCAATTTTGCATCAATATAGACACCTTTTTTTAATGATCGGCCCATTTATTTACCCTCTCCTTTTCACAATGAATTTCGTGGTGCGCTTGTTGCGCCGGGTCTTGTAGCCCTTGGTCGGTTTGCCCCAGGGAGTAACCGGATTTCGACCGCCCTTGGTCTTGCCCTCGCCGCCGCCATGGGGATGATCGATCGGGTTCATGACCGTGCCGCGCACGTGGGGGCGCCAGCCCAGCCAGCGGTTGCGGCCGGCTTTGCCGATCTTGATGTTGGCCCGTTCGACGTTGCCAAGCTGGCCGATGGTTGCCCGGCAGTTGATGTGAATCTTGCGCAGTTCGCCCGACGGCATTTTTAAAAGTGCATATTCGTTTTCCTTGGCCATCAGCGTGGCATAGGCGCCAGCCGTGCGCGCGATTTGCCCGCCCCGGCCCATGCTCATTTCCACGTTGTGAATATTGGTGCCCACGGGAATATTTTTTATCAGCAGCGTGTTGCCGGGCAGGATCTCCGCTTCGCCGGCGGTGGAAATGACCGGGTCGCCGACCTTGATCCCCAGCGGCGCCAGGATATAGCGCCGGTCGCCATCCTGGTACTTGACCAGAGCGATGCGCGGCGTGCGGTTGGGATCGTATTCGATGGTCTCGATCACGCCAGTCACTTCCAGCTTGTTGCGGCGGAAATCAATGATGCGATACTGGCGCTTGTGCCCCCCGCCGTGGTGGCGGACCGAGATGCGTCCCATGTTGTTGCGGCCGCCGTGCTTGGGCAGGGAGACCAGCAGCTTGCGATAGGGCTTGTCAGTGGTCAATTCCTCGAACGAATAGCCGGCGCGGCCACGCATTCCAGGCGTGACCGGGTTGAATGTTTTGATGCCCATCAGATCACCTCGATATATTCAAGCATTTTGGCGTCGGGGGTCAGCTTGACGTAGGCTTTTTTCCAGGCGGCACGGCGCCCCGTGTAGCGTCCATGGCGTTTTTCCTTTCCCTGGTAATTGAGGATGCGCACCCATTCCACCTTGGTCTTGAAAAGCTCCTCGACCGCTTTCTTGACCTGGATCTTATTGGCGGCGCGGTGGACCTTGAAGCACAGCAGCCTTTGCTTGTCCTTCAGAGCCGTTGTTTTTTCGGTCACCAGCGGCGCCAGAATCATTTCCGCGTATTCCAGCTTCATTTGAGCACCTCCATCAGTCTTTTGATCCCGGCGACCGAAAGCATGATGTAATTGTAGTTGAGCGAGTCATAAATATTCATTTCGCCCACATCGATGGCTTTGATATGGGGAATATTGCGCGTGGACAGCATCAAGTCGGAATTGTCCTTGTTGTCGACGATCAGCAGCTTGTCGAACGCGAACTTGCTCAGGGTCTTGAGCGCATCCTTGGTTTTTTTCGAGTGCAGCTTTAGTTCGTCGAGAACCAGAAGGCGGTCGTTCCTGACCTTTTCCGAAAGAACCGATTTGATGGCGTTGCGGCGCGCCTTTTTGGGCATGGCATAGGAGTAATCGCGGGGCTTGGGACCGAACGTCGTACCGCCCTTGCGCCAGAGCGGGCTGCGGATGGCGCCCATCCTGGCCCGGCCCGTCCCTTTCTGCTTCCAGAGTTTTTTGCCGCTGCCGGAGACCTCGGAACGGGTCTTGGTGCAAGCCGTGCCTTGCCTCTGATTGGCATTGTAATTTTTTACCGCTTCATAGATCAAATGTTCTTTCAAGGGGTAGTCAAAGATGTTTTCAGGAAGTTCCAATTCGCTGACTTCCTTATTCTGAATGTTTCTGACCTTGATCTTGACCATGATTGTTCTCCTTTAAAAGGAATTCTTCAAAATATAAAGGTAGTTGTTCTTGCAGCCAGGAACGGCCCCCTTGACCAGAAGCAAATTCCTTTCCTTGTCAACCTTGACCACTTCCAGTCCCATGATGGTTTTGCTCGCGCCCCCCATGCGGCCGGGCATGCGCTTGCCCTTGATGACCTCGCCCGGGTAGGTGTTGCTGCCGGCCGAGCCGATGGCCCGGTGGAACATGGAACCGTGGGTGGCGCGGCCGCCGGAAAATCCCCAGCGCTTGACAGCGCCCTGGAAGCCTTTGCCCTTGGTCGTGCCCAGCACACGGACGATCTCGCTTTCCGCGAAGATATCGGCGCCGACCGCATCGCCGACCTTGATCTCGGTACCGTTTAGAAAAAACTCGTGGAGTTTTCGGGTCGGAGGCACCTTGGCCTTGGCGAAATGTCCCTTTTGCGGCTTGCAGACGTTCTTGACCGGCTTGTCCTCGACAAAACCGAGCTGGACCTTTGTTTTCTGGCCTTCGGCGGTCCTTTTCTGGACCACCACGCAGGCGGCCTTGATCATGGTCACGGGGATCACCCGACCGTCGTCGGTGAACACCTGCGTCATGCCCATTTTTTTGCCAATTATTCCTTGTATCATTTTTTCACCTTCTTGTTTAAACGGATTTGACCTCGACCTCGACGCCGGCGGGCAAATCCATTTTTTTCAACTCGGAAATCGTGTCGTCGTTGTGTTCGCGGATCTCGATCAACCGGGCGTGTGAACGGCGCTCGAAATGCTCGCGCGATTTCTTGTCGGTATTGGGAGAACGGAGGACGCAAAAGCGCTCGATCTTTGTCGGCAAGGGAATAGGACCGGTGATAATGGCACCGGTTCTTTTGGCTTTGGCGACGATTTCCGCCGCTGACTTGTCCAGCACCCGGTTGTCGAACGATTTTAACTTGATTCTGATCTTGGTTAACATGGCTCTCCTTTTACTCGATGATGTCGGTCACGCTGCCGGCGCCGACCGTGCGGCCGCCTTCGCGGATGGCGAACTTCAGCCCTTTCTCCATGGCGATCGGCATGATCAGCTCGATCTCCAGGTTGGCGTTGTCCCCGGGCATGACCATCTC
>JAPKZM010000147.1 GCA_026393775.1 Candidatus Aminicenantota bacterium | reverse complement strand
GGACTGATGGCTGACAAAGCGTTTGCCGGACTGATGGCCGACAAGGCTTTCGCCGGACTGATGGCTGACAAGGCCTTCGCCGGACTCATGGCCGATAAGGCTTTCGCGGGACTCATGGCTGACAAGGCCTTCGCCGGGTTGATGGCTGACAAGACCTTCGCCGGACTGATGGCCGACAAGGCTTTCGCCGGACTGATGGCCGACAAGGCCTTCGCCGGACTGATGGCCGACAAGGCTTTCGCCGGACTGCTGGCCAGCAACCGGTTCCAGGAAGCGTTAGCCGCCAACGAATAACCACCAGAACTTCATGCGGGTGGGGGATAATACGGGGTGCCATCTCCGCAGAGGGGGATGGCATCCCTTTATTTTTATTGAAATTAAATCGTTCTCAGAAGGATATTTTTAATGGAAAAAATAAAGCGAACGATACACCCCGTCGTGGCATTGGTTGTTTTATTGATCATCAGCTGCTCGCTTCCGGCGCAATTCAAAAAGTTGGAGACCGACACGCTGCGGTTGATCTATTTCCCCATCGAATCGTTCCTGACCTCGCATACCGTCTCCAGCTTCGTCAGCGCCTTCCGCCTGCACCAGAAACTGTTCGATTACCAGCCCAGCGAAAAGATCACCATCCTGTTGCATGATTTCGGCGACTATGCCAACGCCGCGGCCGGCTCCGTGCCCCAGAACACCATCATTGCCGGCATCGCGCCGTCCAGCTACGTGTTCGAAACCATGCCGGCCACCGAGCGCATCAACGCCATCATGCAGCACGAGCTGGTCCACATCCTGACCAGCGACAAGGCTGCCCGCGCGGATCGCTTTTTCCGTTCGCTTTTTTTTGGCAAGGTCACTCCCAGCGAGGACAACCCGCTGACCATGCTCTACGGCTACCTGACCACTCCGCGCCTCTACGTTCCGCGCTGGTTCATGGAAGGGATCGCGGTGTTCATGGAAACCTGGATGTCCGGGGGATACGGCCGGCTGCTCGGCTGCTACGACGAAATGGTCTTCCGCACCTTGGTCAATGAAAACAGCCGCATTTATGATCTTGTCGGCCTGGAGTCGGCGGGCACCCGGCTCGACTTCCAGGTCGGGGCCATTTCCTACCTCTACGGCACGCGCTTTTTCGGATACCTGGGGCTGCGCTACGGACCCGAGAGCGTCATCAACTGGGTGTCGCGCCGCGACGGCAGCCGCGCCTATTTTTCAGCCCAGTTCAAGAAAGTATTCGGTCTGCCGCTCGCCCGGGCTTGGACGGAATGGATCGCATGGGAAAGGGAATTCCAGAAGGCGAACCTGGAAACCATCCGCTCCAGCCCGCTCACCCCGTTCCGCGACATCTCGGCAAGGGTGCTGGGATCGGTGTCACCGGCCTTCTACGACGCGCGCCGGGGGAAAATATTCCTGGGAGTCAACTATCCGGGCCAGGTGGCTCACCTGGCGTCACTCGACCTGCAGAGCGGGTCGATGCGCAAGCTGTGCGATGTCAAGGGACCGGCTCTTTATTACGTATGTTCGCTGGCTTATGATGTCGAGACCGGGACCCTCTTCTACACCGCTGACAACAACGCCTGGCGCGACCTGCGCCAGGTGCAGGTGGACAGCGGCCGCACCCGCCTGCTGATCAAGGACGGCCGCATTGGCGACCTGGCCTTCAACCGTCGCGACCGCTCGCTCTGGGGTATCCGCCATTACAACGGCATCTCCACCATAGTCCGTATCGAACCTCCCTATCGGGAATGGAAGCAGGTCTATTCCTGGCCTTACGGCAAGGACATCTACGACATCGCCATTTCCCCGGACGGCCGCTGGCTGGCGGCGGCGCTGACCGAGATCAGCGGCCGGCAGTCGCTGATCAAGATCGAATTGGAAAAATTGTCAGTCGACAACGCCCCCTTCACGACCGTTTCCGACTTCGAGAACAGTTCGCCGGCCAATTTCGTCTTCGCCGAGGACGGGCGGTCACTGTACGGGTCGTCGTACTATTCAGGTGTATCCAACATCTACCGCTGCGACCTGGATGGCGAGAATGTGGAGATCCTGACCAACTGCGAGACCGGCTTTTTCCGTCCCGTGCCCTTGGGCAGCGACTCGCTGCTGGTTTTCCGTTACACGGCCGATGGCTTCCGGCCGACCGTCATCTCCAGCCTGCGGCCCGATGACCTCAAGGTCAAGGCGATCACCATGCTGGGCCAGCAGGTCAGCGAGCAGCATCCCCAGGTCCGCGATTGGGTGGCCGAGCGGCCCGGCCTGATCGATCCCGAACCGCTGATCATCTCCCGCGGCAGTTACACGCCGCTGAAGAATATCGGGCTGAAATCAATCTACCCGGTCGTCGAAGGCTACAAGGATGTCGCGGCCTTCGGCCTGAATTTTCACCTAGCCGACAAGGTCAGCCTGGAAAAAATGGACCTGAGCGTCACCTATTCGCCCGGCGGAGACTTGGAAGCCAAGGAACGATTCCATCTCCGGCTCCAGGTGGCGTTGAAAAACTGGGAATTGATCGCCAGTCATAACGTCGCCAATTTCTACGACCTGTTCGGACCCACCCGGACCAGCCGCAAGGGGCAATCACTCGAGCTGCGCTACAGCAAGAACCTGATCTACGACGAGCCCAACCGCTTCCTGGACTACTCCATCCAAGCCGCGGGTTATTTCGGACTGGAGCGGCTCCCCGACTACCAGAACGTCAGCATCAGCCAAGACCGGTTTTTCACCCTCGACGGTAAGCTGAACTACAAATACCTGCGCAAGTCGCTGGCCGCGATCGAGGACGAGAAAGGATACCAGTACCGGCTGGTGCTGGGCAATACCTATGTCAACCGCACTCTTTATCCGCGGCTCTATGGCTGCCTTGACTACGGCCTACCCCTCCCCATCAAGCACTCTTCGCTGTGGTGGCGGGGAGCCGCCGGCATTGCCATCGGCGATCGCCAGGATCCGTTCGCCAATTTCTATTTCGGCGGCTTCGGCAACAACTGGGTCGATCACCAGGACAGCAAGCGCTACCGCGAATACTACTCCTTCCCCGGCGTCGACCTGAACGAACTGGCCGGCAAAAATTTCGCCAAGCTGACGCTGGAATGGAACCTGCCGCCTCTCTTTTTCCGCCGCCTGGGGTTTCCCTTCTTCTACGCCAACTGGATCAGCCCTTCGCTGTTTTGCACCGGACTGCTCACCAACATGGACAGCCGGCCCGACCGGCGGCGCCTGTACGATGTCGGCGCGCAGTTCGACATCCGCCTGATCGCTCTCTCCCACCATCAGTTGACCCTCTCACTGGGGTACGCCAGGGCCTACGAAGCCGGGCGCGATGCGGCCGCGGAGTGGATGGTTTCGCTCAAGATATGACGACCGGACACCTGGTCCTGCGCGTCGGCCTGGGATTCCTGCCGGTGCTGACCTTTGCGCTGATCCTGTTCGTATTCGACAACTTTCAACTGGTCAAGTTCCGCGCCGTAGGCGAGGCCTTGCTGGCCGGCGCCCTCACGGCGTTCTTCTGCCTGCTGCTCAACCGCTGGCTGCTGAACGTGACCGGATTGAACGTTCCTTTTTACTCCCGCTACCTGGCCCCGGTCGTCGAGGAGAGCGCCAAGGCCGTCTATCTCTTCCTGTTGCTGCGCCGCCACCGGCTGGGCTTTTTGGTCGATTCAGCCATCATCGGCTTCGCCATCGGCGCCGGCTTCGCTCTTTTTGAAAACATCTATTTCCTCTATTCCCTTCACGAACACGGCCTCCTGCTCTGGCTCATCCGCGGCTTCGGCACGGCGGTGATGCACGGCGGTACCGTCGCCCTGGTCGGGATCATGGCCAAGAGCAGGTCCGAACGCCGTCGGCGGGAGCGGTCCGTCGATATCCTGCCCGGGCTGGCCGTTGCCGTCCTGATCCATTCGCTCTTCAACCATTTCCCCCTGCAGGGACAGTTCCTGGCCTCGATCATTTTTCTCATCGGCTTGCCGCTGACGATCTTCCTGGTCTATCACCACAGCGAGCGGTCGCTGCGCCAGTGGCTGGAAGCCGGCTTCGGCAGCGACGTGGAGCTGCTGGAGATGATCCGCACCGGCAGCATGCTGCAATCGCCCAGCGGCCGCTACTTGCAGTCGCTGAAGGACCGGCTTCCCGGCAGCGTGTTGGTTGACATGCTGTGCACCCTGCGCCTGCACGTCGAGCTGTCGGTCAAGGCCAAGGCCGTGCTGCTGCTGCAGGAGCAGGGTTTCCCCATCCCGGCCGACCCCGAGGTGCGGGAGAAATTCCGCGAGCTGGAGGCCCTGCGCCGGAGCATCGGCCGCCTCGGCCGGCGCCTGCTGGCGCCGCTGCTGCACACCAGTACCCGGGAGCTCTGGCAGATGCACATGCTGCACGACCGCTCGGGTTGAAGCGCCGATAAAGCGCGGCTTCGGCCGGGACAATGCCTTTTTCGTTGACCTGGCAAAGGAAGAATATAAGCCGATCATTTGTTTCCCTTGACGGGAAGGTTCATGCGCCGCAACAGGGAGATGGAACGCGGGTCAGAGCGCAGAGAAGCGAACGCCGAATCCATCATGTAATATGCCACGCGATCATCGTGCTCCTGAAATGCCTTCTCCAGGGAAGCAAACGCCATCTCCGCATTTCCGAGTCCTGCGTAAACTGGCGCGAAGAAGCTCGACGGCACATGTCTCTTCTTTGATTCCTCCTGCAACTTGTCGAGTACCTTCAACGCCTCGGCCATTCTGCCTGCTCTCGCGTAGGCATAGCCGAGGTCGGGCAGGCATTCCAGAGATCCTTCCGACAAAGCCACCGCCTTTTGTTGTTCCATGATGGCCGCCTCGTGCATCCCTAGAGCCGAATATAGGAGCCCACGCGTCCAGTGGTTCAGCCAGTAATTTGGATACATCTCTAGGAGCTTTCCGGATGCGGCGATGGCCTCCTCGTAGCGGCCAAGGTAGTAATATCGCCAGAGCAGGTTTGCTGCGATAAAAGGATTCAGGGGATCCAGCTCACGGGCTCGAATATTCGCCATGAGCGCTTCCTCATGGCGGCTCAACAGGTTCAGGAGCTGCGAGTACCAGAGATATGCGTTGGCGTAGTTCGGATTGAGATCGATCGCTCGTTTGTACTCCCGCTCGGCACCCTCCCAGTCCCAGTCGATCTCGACCTTGACATTCCCCAGGGCGGCATGTCCCTCTGCCAGGGTGTCGTCGATCTCCAGCGCTTTGAGGGCTGCCTCTCTTTTCTTTGATGCAAGCTCGGCTTGGGGCAGCGCTGCCATCTGCCCGAGGATCGAGTAAGCCTCGACCAGGCCGGCGTAGGCCGCCGCGTTCTGCGGATCCCCAGCGAGCGCTTTCTGGAAATATTCGATGCTTTCTTCCATGGCTGGGGCCGTGGCCTTGTTCCAGTAAAAGCGACCCATGAGATAGGCCTGGTATGCTTCGGGATCGACCGTTCGCGACGTACACAGGCGCGCGTGTTCCTGGGGTGTGACCTGGACGCGGATCTCTCCCGCGATTGCCCGCACCACTTCCGACTGCAGCGCCAGCACATTGGTCATCTCGCGTTCGTAGTTGTTGGCCCACAAGTGTCGGTCCTGGCGCGCGTCGATCAGCTGGGCCGTGATCCGCACTCGGTTGCCGGAGCGCATGACCGAACCCTCGACGATTCCTTCCACTCCCAGTTCCCGGGCGATCTGCGGCAGCGGCTTTTTTGTTTCCTTATACTGCATGACCGAAGTTCGCGAGATGACCTTGATGGCCTTGATCTGGGCTAGGCCCGCGATCAGGGCGTCGGTCATGCCGTCGGAGAAGTATTCCTGGTCGGCATCACCGGAATAGTTGGCCAGCGGCAGCACCGCTAGCGAGTGGATGACCGCGAATTCCGGTTTTGTAAAAAGGATGCCTATCTTCTCTTTATTCAGAACGCTGATAAGCGCAGTTGTGATCACCAAGCCAGCAAAAAAATAAATCCTCGGGATGCCAAATATTTTTGCCCTGGCCGACTTGGCCTTGGGTGGCGCGAAACCTGCGGCAACCGTCTTCAGGTCTTCCAAGAGATCATCAATGGCTTGGTAACGTTTAGCAGGGTCCTTGGCCAGAGATCTGCCAATGATACGTTCCAGCCCTGATGGAGTTTCCGGCCGTGTTTTGGTCAATCGTTCCGGCTCCTCGTTGATTACGGCATACAGCATGGCCTGCTCATACTCCCCCGCGAACGGCAGCTTGCCGGTAAGCATTTCATAGAGGATGACCCCCAGCGACCAGATGTCGCTCCGCTGGTCCACCTCCTTGCCCAGGACCTGCTCCGGCGACATGTAGGCCGCGGTGCCCAAGGTGGTGCCGCTCTTGGTCAACCGCGTCAGCCCCTTTAGCTTGGCCAGGCCGAAATCGACGATCTTCACAACACCCTCGGCGGTAAGCATCACGTTGGCCGGCTTCAAATCCCGGTGCACGATGCCTTTGCCATGAGCGTTTTTCAATCCCTCGGCGATCTGGATGGAAATCTCAACAGTCTCGCTGATCGGCATGGGGCCGCTCTTTATCCTGTCCTTCAGGGTCTTTCCTTCGTAATAGCCCATGGCGATGAAGAGCTGCCCATCGAGGGTCTCGCCGATTTCGTACACCAAGCAGATGTTTGGGTGGTCCAGGGCCGAAGCGGCCTTGGCCTCGTGGATGAAACGCTTCCGCTCCTCTTCGTCGGCGCTAAGCTGCACCGGTAAAAACTTCAGCGCTACTTCGCGGTCGAGTTTGGTATCCCTGGCCTTGTACACCACTCCCATCCCGCCGGCGCCGAGCTTCTGCAGAATTCTATAATGTGAAATTTGCGTCCCGATCATGAAGCCACTCGCAAATTTCTTAAGCCGGCGGGACAAGTGCCCCCTTGGTCGATTTTTTCAAAGATGCGGTAATGGGAAACTATTTGGCCGATCATTTTTCGAAACCCACTTTTTTCATCAGCGCGATGAAGTGCGGATGAGAGTGGAGAACTCCTTCGAACTGCGGATCGCGGTATATCATAATGACAATTGGTGATCGTTCTTCGGCCGCCTTTTCCAACCAGGCCACGGCGTTGTCCATTTCACCCAGCGCCCAGTAGAGCTGCCAGATATTATCCGGCGAGACATACTTCTTTGACGATTGCTTCAGCAGATTGGCTAGCGTGTTTCTGGCCGCGACTGGTTTTCCCGCGAAGACATAAGCGCAGGCCAGATCCTTTTCCGACATGACGCCCCCGCCAAAGTCGATCGCCTTCTTAAAACAGGCGATCGCTTCCTCATACATTCTCTTCTGCAGATAAATGTAACCCAGCGTAGAGGAGTCGAATACGTTGGGCTCAAGGGTGAGGTTCTCTTTGATGCGGGTGATGGCTTTGTCGTACTGGCGGTCAAAGTAAAGGCAATAACCTAAAAAACCGCGTAGGGCCGGCGAAAGGGGATCGATCTCCTGCGCCCGCCGGATCAGTGTGAGTGCTTCATCGTTTCTGCCCATCCACAGCATAAAGCAGGCATACCATGTGTATGAGGTGGAATAGCTGGGACTGAATTGCAGCGCAAGTTTGTGTTCACTTTCCGCGCCCGGGAAATCCCAATCATTGATCATTTTTACAGCGGCCAGCACCAAATGGGCTTCGCCGAGCGATTCGTCGATGCTCAATGCCTTCAGAGCATACTCTTTCATTTTTTGCAGGCTCTCTTTGGGGCGCACAAGACTCATGAACAGGAGATTGTCGTATGCCTCGGCGAGCCCGTGTAGGCCAGGGCATACTCAGGGTCTTTCTGGAGCGCCTCCTCGAAAAAGGCAATTCATTTGTTCATATCCGTCTCGGTGAATTTGTTGATCAGGTAAAGCCCCTTCAAGTATGCCTCGTGCGCTTCGGCATTGACCTCGCGGGCAGTGGACAATTGTTTTGATTCCTCCGGGGTCACCGCAATGCGGAT
>JAPKZM010000020.1 GCA_026393775.1 Candidatus Aminicenantota bacterium | reverse complement strand
CACCTGGAAAGGGATGTTGGCGCTGTTCGCCTTCATGGCCATTTTCTTCGTCTTGTTGCTGCTGGTCGATCGCATCTTTCCCGGCCGGGAAGAACAGTGATTAAACGAGCTCAGTGATTAGTAAATAGTAATCAGTGATTAGTTAAGAGATTCATCAAAATTGAACGTGCCTTTGCCATTCACTAATCACTAATCACTTATCACTTATTTTCAGTTCGATCTTCTTGCGGACATCCAGTTCGAACTGATCGCCCCAGTTTTTCTGGGCCAAAATCAAACGCAGGGCTTCGAGGGATTTGACCGGCATGCCGTCGATGGCCAGGATGCGGTCGCCGACCCGCAGTCCCGATTTTTCAGTCGGGCTTTCCTTGCCGACACCGGCAATTTCGTAGAGCCCTTCGGCGTTCATCCTGCCGCTGAATCCCGCTTCGGCAAAATAGGGTTTCTCCTCGGCAGCCACGGAAAAGACCATGTCGGCGAGACCGCGCGAGAAAATGGCGGCGGGCTGCAGCTGGCCGGCCAGGGCCTTGACCATTGGATTTTCCTCTTCGCCAGCCTCATCTTTCTTGGCGGCGACGGTCACCGGCACCATGGTCAGGATGCTTGCCCGCTTGTCGCGCTGCCGATAACGCCAGGCAATACCCAAGCCGTAGGCCACATGGGCGCTGCCGGCGATGATGATTCCCTTGTAGCCGCGGAACTCCGGACGCGCCAAGGCCAGGCGCATGGACTCGGCCATGACTGTATCCCAGCACTTCTGGGCAACGTAAACGTTCTGGAACCAGAGCGGCACCTGCACGGCAAATTCGCCCAAGGTGCTGCGGATATAATATTCATGCTCGGGGTCGGTGCGGCCGACGCCGGGAAACATGGCCTGCTCGGCCGGGGTCAAAGCGGCGAAGCCGCGCTTGGCCACCCGGTTGACCAGCTCGCGGGGCACGTTCAATCCCACCGCTTTCAGGCCCAACTTTTTCACCGTCTCCAGGACCATGCGCGTGTAGGCGAAATTCATGCTGCCGCGCACGTACCAGCCGGTTTTCAGCAGCAGTTCCGCTTCGCTGATCTTCCCGCTCAGGTAAAGGTCCAAGGCCGTGTCGTCAGCGCGGTTGAAAAATTCGAATCCCACCAGCAAGCGCGAATGTTCTTTGGCCAGCGCTTCGATAAATTCCTTCTGCCAGAGGTGGCAGGCGTAGCTGTCGTGATATTCGCCAACGATGAATACATCCCGCTTGAGATTTTGCCGGACCAGGGCGGGCAGGTCGATCTCATGGCCTGCAGCCGCGTCCATGATCTTGCCGGCCGGCAGCGCGGCCGTGGCGAAGCGCTGGGGCGAGCGGCCGATGGGCAGCATGTCCAGCGTATTGTCTTCCGCCGCCCAGGCCGGCGCCGCCAACAAAACGATTATAGCAAAAAGACCCGCCCTATAATTAGTTCTCATAATTCCTCCCACAAGGGCAGGCTTTCGCGCCTGCCCTTTGCCTTATTCTTTAACATCGAACGTCGAACCTCGATTTAGGTTCTTGCTCATCACGCATTACGCATAACGCATAACGAGAATTCGAATCAATCCGCAAACCCCTTGTCCATTACGGCCCTGACTTTGGCGACGGTTTCCAGCACCGCCGCGCACATTTTGCGCGCCTGGGCCCGGGTCTCGCTGCGGAACGAATCGGCGGCCATTTCCTGGGTGTTGATCAGGACGTTGTACAGCGCGCCCTCGGCGCACACGGCGGCGGTCAAGCCAGCCACGCCGGCGTCGGAAAGCGAGTTGCGGTTTCCTTTCAGGGCCGTGACCAGGGCCAGTTCGGCCACGGTCCGCGATTTTTCCAGGACCGAGAAGGGGATCAAGGTCGCCCCCTTGGTGGCCTGGTCGACGGCATCCTGGCGGGCCTTCTTTTCTTCGTCGGACTTCTTGGGCAAGGCGAAGGCGGCCATGAGACAATTGAAGGCTTCGGTATCCTTGTCGATGGCCTCGATGAAGAAATCCTTCAGCGGCTGAGCCTTTTCAGCCACGATCTCCATTTCGTCGCGCACCGCTTCATAGCCTTTCTTGGCGAAGGTCAGGTTGCTGACCATGGCGCTTAACCCCGCTGACAGGGCGCCGTTCAAGGCGGCGATGCTGCCGCCGCCGGGAGCCGGGGAATCGGAAGCCAGCTCGGCGCAGAAATCGACCAGGTTCATGGCCGCCAGGGGGCCGGTCTTGCGGAATCGGTATTCGATGATCTTATGCTCGGGCTTGAAGGGGGAAATTTCGGCCAGGCCCAGGCTCTGCACGGCGGTGCGCACCAGTTCCTTCTCGGCGACGCCGAGGCAGCCGCCCTGCTGGCGCAGATAGTGACGTCCGACCTGCAGCATGGCCTCCAGCGGGATCAGGCCGACCAGTTCGCTGCCGGTCACGCGCACGCCGAACTCGGCCGCCAGCCGTTCCGCCTCCGCGAACACGCGGTGCAGCGGGGTGGTGTTGTAGTTGAGCAGGTTGACCGAGATTTGCGCCATCTGGTATTCGGGGATGTACCAACCCACGGCACGCACGGCTTTGAGCGTGCCGGGGATGGTTTGCTTTTCTCCGCTCTCAAGCTTTTTAACGGAATATCCCTTTTCGCGCATGCGGTTGGCGATCTCCTTGGCCAGTTTGACATTGCGGGTGTTGAGGTTGACGTTGTAGGCGATCAAAAACTCGCGGGCGCCGACAACCGTGGCCCCGGCCTTGCGGTTGAACGCGGCCTTGCCGAAATCGGGCTTGAACTCCTTCTGTTTCAGCTT
Organism: Candidatus Aminicenantota bacterium; assembly: GCA_026393775.1. Taxonomy (GTDB): domain Bacteria; phylum Acidobacteriota; class Aminicenantia; order UBA2199; family UBA2199; genus UBA2199. The sequence continues at coordinate 609 of JAPKZM010000020.1, read as the reverse complement.
TTCCGCCAGACCTTCGTACTCGCCGGCGCGGATATAAGCCAGGCTTTTGCGCTCCTCGCTGCCGGCCGCCTCCTCATACAGATAAACCGGGATGGCCAGTTCCTCCGCCACCCTCCGGCCTAGTTTCTTGGCGATTTCGACGCATTCGGCCATGGTGACCCCGGCCACGGGCACGAAAGGGCAAACGTCGGTGGCGCCCATGCGCGGATGGGCGCCGCTGTGTTTGGACATGTCGATCAGCTCGGCGGCCTTCTTGATGGCCTGGAAAGCCGCCTCCAAAACCCCGTCCGGGCTGCCGGCGAAAGTTACCACCGTACGGTTGGTGTCGCGGCCGGGATCGACGTCAAGCAGTTCGACTCCGGCCGTCTTTTTTATTTCGGCGCTGATCTGGTCGATGACCGCCAGGTCGCGGCCTTCGGAAAAATTAGGCACGCATTCAACTATTTTTTTCATTTTCCTTTCTCCTTTTTTTTCTGTTCTTCAGCCGGCATTGTTCGATCTGCTTGTGGTTGCCGGAAAGCAGAGTTTCCGGAACCGCCAGGTCGCGATACAGGCGCGGCTGCGTATATTGCGGAAAGGCGGTTTGGTCCTCATGATAAAAGGTGTCGC
>JAPKZM010000195.1 GCA_026393775.1 Candidatus Aminicenantota bacterium | reverse complement strand
TCGGCCCCTCCGCCCTCGAGGGACGCTTCGGTCTGCTCGGATATCGACATGGGCGCCTCGGCCTCCGCGCCTTCCTGCTCGCCGCCCCATGCCGGCATCAGCGCCTTCTCCTCTTACTGGGGGGTGGGCGACTGGGGTTACGACTACAACGCCTTTGCCGCGGCCAACAGCTTCCCCTGGAACCGCAAGGATATCTACGTGGGTCACAGCCCGCTGTTCATGGCCGAACGGATCAAAAAGCCCCTGCTCCTCCTGCACGGCGAGGAAGACAATAACGTGCCTCCCGGAGAAAGCTACCAGATGTTCGCGGCCCTGAAACTGCAGGGCAAGGAGGTGGCGTTGGTCACTTTCCCCGGCCAGCAGCATTTTATCCTGGCCCCGGCGCAGCGGGTACGCTGGCTGCAGACCATCATGGCCTGGTTCGATCGCTGGCTCAAGGGGCAGGGCGAGTGGTGGAAGGAATTGTACCCAGAGTAAGGAAGAGGGGATAGGGGTTAGGGTGTAGGGGTTAGTAAGAGTGAAATGGACTGACTTGGAGAAGGTCTGTGTTATCGACTATGTTCCTTTCCAGCATTTGTCTGTTGCTTGTTCCCTAAACCCTAGTCCCTATCCCCTGATTAGAGGCCCATCTCCGCCAGCGCCTGGTCGTAGGCTTCCGCCGGAATCCAGTGCCGGCGCAGCATGCGGGCGGCGATGATCTTCCGTTTGCGATTCATGCGTTTGTTGTCGTCGCCGATCGCGGAAAAACGGTGCGGATTCGGCAGGACCGAGGCCAGGCGAATGGCCTGGGAAAGGGTGAGGACCGCGGCCGGGCATTGGAAATAAACATGGGCGGCGGCTTCGGCGCCGTAGATGCCATCGCCCCATTCGATCAGGTTCAGATAAAGCTCCAGGATGCGCTTCTTGCTCAGTTCCCATTACAGCGTCATGGCGATGGCCGCCTCGCGCAGTTTGCGCCATAGGCTCTGCCCGGGGTTCAGGAAAAGGTTCTTGGCCAGCTGCTGGGTGATGGTTGAGCCGCCACGCCGCACGCGCTTCTTTTCGATGTTGGTTTCCAGCGCCTTGCGCATGGAAGCCCAGTCGAATCCCTCGTGTTCAAAAAACTTGTCGTCTTCGGCGATCAGCACCGCCTGGATGAGAAAGGGGGAGATACGGGACAGGGGCACGCGCTTCCACAGCCGGCGCGCCTTGACCCCTTTTTGCTTGGCATGCTCGGAACGAAATGCCATCATCGCGGTTCCACGCGGGTTTTCTTTTTTCAGCCAGGTGACGTCGGGCAGGGTCAGCCAGAACAGCAATCCACCCGACAAGGTGAGGATCAGGACCGCGGCGCCGATGAACAGCCAGAGGCGCTTATTCTTTACTGGAATCTCTTTCGCGTCCATGTGTGCAGGGTAATGGAATCGGCGTTTGTTGTCAAGAAAGCTTCCGCGACCGGCAAATTGACTTTGTTTTCCGGCTGCGTTATAGTTTCATCTAAACAGCATGAAAAAAAATACTCTGTTCATCACCGGCGGCGCCGGATTTATCGGCAGCAATTTCATCCAGCATTTGTTCGCCAGCCCCGGGTTTGCGGGCAGGGTCGTCAATTATGACAATTTGACCTATGCCGGCAACGAAGACAATCTGGCCGCAATCAGGGAAAAATGGCAGGGACAGCGATACTTTTTCGTCAAGGGCGATATCAACGACCGGAAGCTGGTGAAGGATTCATTGGCCCGCTTCCAGCCGCAAGCCGTCGTCAATTTCGCCGCGGAAAGCCATGTCGATAGGTCGATCGACGCGCCGATGGTGTTCATCGATACCAACATCAGGGGAACCGCCTCCCTTTTGGAAGAAGCCCTGGCCTATTGGCAATCCCGCGCCGGCTCGGAAAAGGAAAAATTCAGGTTCCTGCACATCTCCACCGACGAAGTTTTCGGCGCGCTGGCGGACAGCGGGTCGTTCAGTGAGAAAACCCCCTACCATCCCAATTCGCCTTACGCCGCATCCAAGGCGGCTTCCGATCACCTGCTGAACGCCTGGCATCAGACATTCGGACTGCCGGTCCTGCTGACCAATTGCTCGAACAACTACGGCCCCTACCAGTTTCCCGAGAAACTGATCCCGCTGATGATCATCAACTGCCTGCATGAAAAGCCCCTGCCCGTTTACGGCCGCGGGGCCAATATCCGCGACTGGCTGTACGTCGACGACCACTGCGGCGCGTTGCGGCGGGTACTGGCCGAGGGCCAGGTCGGGACCTCGTACAACATCGGCGGCGGCAACGAACTCAAAAATATCGATGTCGTAAAAAGCATCTGCGCGATCATGGATGGCATCCGGCCTCGGGCCGGGGGCAAGTCGTACCGGGATTTGATCGCCTTCGTCAGCGATCGGCCGGGGCATGATTACCGCTACGCCATCGATTTTTCCAAGATCAAAAATGAACTGGGCTGGAAACCCGGGCACAATTTTGATTCCGGTTTGCGGGAGACCGTCCAGTGGTACATCGACCATGCGGCCTGGTGGCAGACCATCCGGGAAAAAAAATACGATCTGGCCAGGCTCGGGATCAGGAAATAAAGGGAAACATGAAGATCACGGCCAGTGAAATTCCCGACGTCAAGATCATCGAACCCCAAGTCTACGGCGACAAGCGCGGCTATTTTTTCGAATCGTACCGCCATGAGGAGTTCACCAGGGATATCGGTCCGGTGTTCTTCGTTCAGGAAAACGAGTCGTATTCAATTCATGGGGTCCTGCGCGGGCTCCATTTCCAGAAGCCGCCCATGGGCCAGGGCAAATTGATCAGGGTGATACGCGGGGAAGTGTTGGATGTCGCCGTCGATATTCGCCATGGGTCGCCCTGGTACGGGAAGCATGTGGCCAGAAAATTGAATGGTGAAAATAAATGGCAAATGTGGATTCCCCCCGGGTTCGCGCACGGCTACGTGGTTTTGAGCGACGAAGCCATCTTCGCCTACATGTGCGACAATTATTACTCTCGGGAGCATGAAGCCGGGATACGCTATGACGATCCCGTTTTAAAAATCGACTGGCTGCTGGATCCAGCCCAGATCAAGATATCGGAAAAAGACGGCCGCAACGAAGGCTTCGAGAAATTCCTGGCCGAGGCCTTTTTTCAGTACTGAGTTTCAGCCTGGCTCAAATCCCGATCTCCTTGGTGATTGTGATGAAGCGGTTCCACTCGATCGCCGGCCAGCTCTCGGCTTTCAGCGCCCCGTTGGCGCGGCTGATCAGCGACACCTTGGCCGCCGTTTCCTCGTTTTTGGCCTGGTAGATATCCATGAAGTCGTAGGGCCCCAGCAGCGCATAGTGCGCCTGCCATTTGACGTCGGGGCACAGCTTGGCCACTTGCTTCTTCCACGCCTTGCCGATGGCCTCGCGCCGCTTCAGGTCGGCCGAAATCTCCGGGGTCATCTTGGTCATCAATATATAGGTTCCCATTCTCCACCTCCCAGTGGCCCGATTTTATGCCTGTGACAAACTTAAAGCAAGGCTTCGTGATGCGTGAACGAACTTCCAGGACTCCGTTATGCGTTATGAGAAAGAATGAACTTAAAAATATGTCGGGTTATCACGGCTACTTATAACGCATTACGAAATCTCGGTTAGAAGCTTCTGCCCATGCGGACGTAGACCTGCCACTGCTTGTCCGGCCCGAAACCCCGGGCGAATCCCAATGCGATATCGTAAGCCGCGGCGCCGCCGAAGGCCAGCCTCAGCACCGCCTCGCCGCCGGCCGAATAGGCTGTAGGCAGAGGCTGGTCGCCCTGGCCGAGCCGGCCCATGTCGAAAAACAGGTTGACATAGACCCGGTCGAGGCTGAGCGCCGGGAGGACGCTCCGTTCGATCTTGAACAGCGGCAAACGGTATTCCAGGTTAAACAGCCAGCCACGGTCTCCCCACCGGTAACCCGCCGGGAAGCCGCGCAGCAGGTCGAATAGGTGGTTGCTGCCAAAGCCGCTCCCCGCAACTTCGTCGCCTCCCCCCATGCCATAGTAGTCTGAACCGCCACCCCAACTCCTGGCCAAGGCCAGGCGCCAAGCCAGCACACCGGGCCGGAACAGGGGTATGTAGCAGCGCAGGTCGGCCTGGATATTGCGGCTGGCCCGCTCGTTGCCCAAACCAGAAGGGTGAATAGAACCTTGGACCGTGATATGGACGCCGTCCGCGGGCGAAACGGAGTCGTAGTATTCCCGGGCCGAATTGAATTCCAGTCCCAGGCGGAAGCCGTTGAAGCTTCCGGGATAGGTGAATGCGTTCCACTCGTCGATATAGCTGCGCTTCTCAATGTGCAGGTCGGCATATCCATATAATTGCCAGCGCCGACGGATACGCAAAGGCCACTGCGAAGCCAGTTTGAATTCCTGGTCGCGAATGGAGCTGGCGTCGTCGCGATAATAATCAATGCTGTCCTGGTAGGAAAACGACAATGTCGGGAACAGCCCGTCGTACACGTATTGGAACAAGATGTTGAGGCGCTGGCTGGAAAAGCCGTAGTAGCCTTCGATGCTGAAACTGTGGATGCCCAGGGCGTCCTGGCCGCTGGTCATGATGCCCGCCTGGATTTCGTCGCCGCCCGTCCGCAAGGCGGGGGACCACCAATGAGGAAGCAAATCGCGCCAGAAGCGGTAGGGGCGGGAGGCGAGCTTCGGGACCGGGTTTTGCCTTTCTGGAAAGTCCGCGCTCACGTTCAATTCCTGGGGGGAAAATGGCAGCCCGGCCAGGTCTTGCCGGGCGATCTCCAGGCCGCGGCCGCTGTAGTATGTAAAATAAACCTCATGGCCGTCGTTGGAGAAGGTAAACTGCCGCAACGCCGACAGGCGCGGGTCGACACAGGCGCTGCCCATGTTCCCGTCCAGGGAGAGCGAAGCCAGACGCGATGTATCCTTCGCGGCCAGGATGAAAAACAGCTGCCGTTCCCCCTGCCAGCGGGGCTGGCTGAGATCGGCCCCCGCAGCGTGGATGAACAAGCTCAATTCTCCCGAGGGTGAAAAGAGGCCGATCCCCCACGGCCCGCCCTCGGGCTTGACCGCGGCGGCGAGGAGGTTCTGGTCGGGCGACAGGTTTATTTGCGAGAGCCCGGCGAAGCCGCGCGAAAGCGTTTTCAGCGTTTGCCTGTCGCCGTCAAAGCCAGCCAAGTAGTAGCGGTCGTCGCGGCGCTGGACGCAGTAGATCTCGTCCGAATTTTCTTTCTTGACCGGCTCGGAGAGCCGCCCGCCGCGCGACAGCCTCTTCAGACGCCCTTCCTTCATGTCGTACTCGTACAGGTCGGAAAAATCGCTGAAGGCATGGAAATAGTTGACGGCGGACAGGTATATTTTGTTTTCTTTTTCGGCGAAGCTCAGGCCATTGACCGCATCCATGGCGAACAGAACTTTTTCCCGGCCGCCCTGCAGGTCGAGTATCTCCACCGCGCCCCGGCTCCGGTAGTCGCGCTGGTAGTACACCAGCCGGTCATTTCCCAGCAGGCAGGGATACAGGTGAAGAAAGCCGCTGGCGGTCAATGGCCGGCGAACGGGCGCCGCCGTCGCCGGTGCCTGATCCCGGTATTCAGTCCAGAGTTTTCCCAGCGGCTCGCCGAACGTCCGCTTGAAGTCGCGGCTGCTGCTGAACAGGATCAGCTGGTTGGCCACTCGCTCCAGGTATGCCCTGAGGCTGTCGACCCCGTATTTTTCGGCCAGGAATTCCATGAAACCGGCGCCGAAAAGGTATTTGGACGTCGCCCCCGGCCAAGCGGCGGGCATGCCCGCGATGCGGCTCCAGCTCGGGAAAAGGCCGTCGCGCCGTGCCGCGTCGAGCATCAGGCGGTAGGGAGAATGATTCAGGCGGCCGTCGCCGCTGAGGCGTGCCTCGCCTTCCACCGCCAGCCCCTCGATGACCCAGGGCGGCAATTGCGTGGCCGAGTAAAGGAGCGGCAAGTTGCCGAATACACCATGGGCGATGCGGAACAGGTCCGACCCGGCGTTCAGGGTGAATACATGGGTCAGCTCGTGGGCCAGGACCAAGTCGAGCCAGCCTCGGCTTACGGCCAGCTCGGAATCGGGCGGCGACTCGGGAAGGTCGGCCTCGACGAGGTTGAAGGGGAAATAGGTGGCGAAGCCGTTGGGCTGGTCGGTGCTGTCGGACAAGACGATGCGCGTCCGGCCCAGGGGGCGATAGCCCCAGGTGGAGGCCAGCTTTTGGTTCAGCGTT
>JAPKZM010000165.1 GCA_026393775.1 Candidatus Aminicenantota bacterium | reverse complement strand
CCTGGTGCTCACCGACCTGGTCATGCCCGAAATGGATGGCATCTCCATGACACGTGCCATCCGCGATATGGGAAATGATGTACCGGTCCTGGTCATGACCGGGTTCGCTTCGATCGAATACGCGGTGGAGGCTATCAAAGCCGGAGCCACCGATTTCATAACCAAGCCGCTCAAACTCGACCACGTCGTTTTCATCATCAACCGGGTACTCGAGACCCGATCACTGAGGAAAAAAGCCATGGAAACAGAATATTACAAGGATCTTTCCAACCGTGACGAATTGACCAAAATCAGTAATTACAGGCATTTCAATTACGTACTGCAACTGGAAATAGACCGCCAGCTGCGCTACCACCGGCCCTTGACCCTTCTGATCATCGACATCGACGACTTTAAAAAATGCAACGATATCCACGGCCACCTGACCGGGGACATGGTCCTGGTCAAGGTGGCTTCCTTGCTGACCACCCAGATCCGCAGTTGCGATTTTGTCGCCCGCTATGGCGGAGATGAATTTACCGTGATCCTGCCTGAAATTTCAGAGAAGGAAGCCCTGCCGGTGTGCCGCAGGATCATGAAATCGATCACCCATTGTGAATTTCAGTCCTTTGAAAAAAAGACCATCGGGCCGCTGAGCGTGACGATCGGCATTGCCTCCTTCCCGAAGAACGCCAACGTTGGCAGGGAATTGATTGAAAAGGCCGACCGGGCGATGTATTCCGGAAAAAGAGCCGGCAAGAACTGCATCTGCATTTTCGGCGACGAACTCCATATCGAGCATTGAGCGAAAACGAACGTGAATAATGGCCGGTGTTTATTTGCCCAGCGTGGCCACCATGACCGCCTTGATGGTATGCACCCGGTTTTCGGCTTCAGTGAAAACCTGGGCGTGCCGGCTTTCGAAGATTTCATCGCTCACTTCGCAGATATCGGGAAATTGCTTGGCCAATTTCGTTTCGGTATTGTGAAAGGCGGGCAAACAATGGAGAAAGGTGCATTCCTGGTTGCCGGTCTGGTCGAATAGTTTGCGGTTGATCTGGTAGCCTTTCAGCAGTTTGATGCGCTCGGGGATCTGTTCTTCTTCGCCCATGGAAGCCCAGACATCGGTATAGACCACGTCGGCACCCTTGACGCCAACGCCGATGTCATCGCTGATGGTGATCTTGGCGCCCCTTTCGGCGGCGAAGGCGCGGCATTCGCTGACCAGTTCCTTGGCCGGGAAAAGCGTTTTAGGGGCGACGGTGCGGAAATCCATGCCCATTTTCGCGGCGCCGATCATCAGTGAATTGGCCATATTGTTGCGGCCGTCGCCCACGTAAACGAAGGTGATGCCCTTCAGGCGCCCTTTGACCTCCAGCACGGTCATGAAATCTGCCAGGACCTGGGTGGGATGATAGAGATCGGTCAAGCCGTTCCAGACCGGTACGCCGGCGTATTGCGCCAAGCCTTCGACGGTTTCGTGCTTGAAGCCGCGGAACTGGATGCCGTCGAACATGCGCCCCAGGACGCGGGCCGTGTCCTTGACCGTTTCTTTCTTGCCCAACTGGATATCGTCCTTGCCAAGGTATTCGGGATGGGCGCCTTCATCGACGCAGGCCACCACGAAAGCGCAGCGGGTTCGGGTCGAGGGCTTTTCGAATATCAAGGCGATATTTTTCCCTTCCAGGTTTTTTCCCCGCAGCCCGGCGTATTTATCCTGTTTGAGCTTGATGGACAATTGCAGCAGGAAATCGATCTCCTCCGGGGTGTTGTCTTTCATGGACAGAAAATGTCTTCCTTTCAGGTTGAATGGCATGGGGTTACCTCCAAGAAAATCCATAGTACCGCAAAAAACTGATTTTGGCAACTGGCTGCCGGCCTGATTCTTGACAGCTGCCGCTGCTTTTGTTATAGTTAAAATAGACCGGCTCCGGTCAAAACCGATGAATCAGGACGAAATAGAAATAAAAGTTGTCGCCGCATTGGACCGGGCCGCCGTCAAAAAGTTGTATCAGGAAGCCGGCTGGTGGCGGCAGGAAGACGATGGCGCCGACGATTGCGCCTGGATCGACACCCTGGTCCGGCAATCTTTTTGTTTTGTCGGCGCCTTTAGCGGCAGCGAATTAATCGGCATGGGCCGGGCCGTTTCCGACGGAGTGAGTGACGCCTACATCCAGGACGTGGTAGTTTTGAAAAAGTTCCGCCGGGCCGGGATCGGCAACAAGATCATCGAGAAAATAATCGAATTCTTGCGTTCGCGCCGTATCGGCTGGATCGGATTGATCGCCGAACCGGGCACACGGCCGTTCTACCAGCGCTTGGGCTTTGCCGTCCTGGAGGATTACACGCCCATGCGGCTGGGCGAAAAAAAGGAAGGCCCATGCTGAAAGTCAAGCTGGAAGATTTTTCCCCGGTCGGGCTCGTGGATAAAAAGATCATCCTGCCGCTGCTGCTGGGCAACGATATTTTTTTCTGCGACTACAGCTTCGCCAACCTCTTTATGTGGGGCGATATTTTCAAGACGCGCTGGCTTTTCCTGGAAGACCGGCTCTGGATCTACAACGGCTATGACGACCTGATGCTGATGCCGGTCGGCAAGGCGCTGACCCTGCCCGGCCTGATCGCGGTTTCCGATATGCTGCTGCGCGAGGGGAAGAGCGGCAATTTCGTCCTGGTCGACCAGGATTTTGTCAAGGATAATGCCAGTTTAGGCGATTTTTTCCACGTTACGATCGATGTGGACAACGGCGATTACATCTATTCCAGCCAAAAACTGGTCGATCTCGCCGGCAACAAGCTGCATAAAAAACGCAACTTGATCAACCAGTTCCTGGCCTTGTACCCCGATCATAAATGCCTGCCGCTTCAGGCTTCCGACCTGGGCGCCTGCCTGGAGCTGTCCGAGAAATGGTGCCGGATGCGCACTTGCCTGGAAGCCGACTTCGACCATGAGACATCGGCGTTGAAGAGGGCCTTGGGCCATTTCAGCGCCTTGGAATTGCAGGGTTTGAAGATTTCCCTCGGCGGCGAGATGGCCGCTTTTTCCGTCTTCTCGCAGCTGAGCAGCAACATGGCCGACGTGCACTTTGAAAAATTCGCTCCCGAGATCAAGGGCAGCGGCCAGGTGATCAATTGGGAAACGGCGAAATTCCTGTCCGCCAAGTACAAGTATATCAACCGCGAGCAGGACCTGGGCATCCAGGGCTTGCGCCAGGCCAAGAAATCGTACGATCCGGAATATATCGTCAGCGCTTATTTCTTAGAAAGAAAAAAATAGGCCGCCCGGGTTCACTGCTCGGGTTCCCGGGAAATCACCCCTTTTTCGATCAACAGGTCCACCTGCTTGTTCACCATGTCGGCAAAGCGCAGGAAATGGGGGATGGTCATATGGGCGTACGTATGGATGTTGACCCGGGTGGGTTCCTTCACGTCGCGGATGCCCAGGCCCAGGCAGATCTCCTCGGGGTTGACGTTGAAGGAGACCAGGTTGGCGTACACGTGCTCGGCATAGAGGTCGATGATCTCTATTTTTTCTTCTTTCTTCTCCATTTTCTTCTCCATGTTGGCTCCGCGCCTCCCGTTTAGCTAAAGCTCTTTTTTTCGAGTTTCTTCAGGACCTTGTACAATCTCCCCTCGTCCTGGCTCAGCACGATCCGGCTGTTCCGCTGGGTCTGCTCTTCCTTGCGGATCACGTTCATGTCCACGTTGAAGCCCAGTTTCTTGAAAGCCCTTTTGATGCCGGGGTGCCCCCGGAGAAGGGCTTCGTAGCTGATAACGATGCTCTTGGGGATGTTCTCATGGCCGGCGATCAGGGCGTTGTTATTCTCGAACCAGTCCAGCTTGAATTGCGCGATGCCGCGGCGGAGCATGCTGGATTTGACGTCGGCCGGGTTCCTGAAAATGAAAACCACGCGGATATTCTTGGCCAGATGGCGGAAAAAGAACAGGGCCGGCATATGCACGATCTTCAGGCCGCTCAGGCCCGGGGCGTTGTTCAAGCGGTCGATGATCTGGTTCATGGCGATGATATTTTCTTCGGTCATGGCTTTGTCGATCAATTTTTTTTCCAGGTCCTTCCCCAGTTCCAATTCGAAGTATCCCGATTTGTTGTATTCGTCGGCTCCGAAATCGCTCGGAAAATCGACACCGGCGCTTTTGAGCAGTTGGCAGGCCAGGGAGGTACCGCTGCGGGGATGGCCGACGACAAAAATTCCGTTCTTCAGAACCTTGGGCCTGATTTCTTCCTTGCCGGGCGCTGTCTGGTTTTCCACTGCGACCTCCTGTCCATGCCGGAACGGCGAAGGCCTATTATAGCATACGAAGTAGACATTCGGAAAATCCCGGTTCCTTTTGCTTTTCGGCATCGAATCGGCTACAATCGCTGCACATGGAAAAGTTCAAGATGCCGGGCCTTTGAGACAATCGCCAAGGATGAAGTCAGCAAGCACATGTCTTGGAAACCGGCCGGCCGTTCGCGTTCGCTTCCGCTCCAGCAAGCCGATGCGGCCGGGAAAATATTGGCCGAACACCGTTTATTGATCGATTTTCTCAATCGCCTCGGACTGCAGGAATGGCAGTTGCTTTTCCGCTCCAGGCACTGCCTGCGCACCATTCAAAATACGCGCCGCCAGGAGCTGCGCGCCGCCTATAATCACCACAGCATCTCGGTCCGGCTGAAAATAAAGAATCAAGCGCAGGCGGCGGAAATCGGCGAAGGCTCCAACGAAGCCTTGAAATTCAACTTGGACGGCTTGAAGCAACGCATCAGCGAAGCGGTGGAGAACGGCAAGAACTGCCGCCGGGTGGCATTCAACAGCCAGGTCCCGGTGGTACTGCAGGCTGGTGAGGGAGCCATCCTGTTTCATGAGATCCTCGGGCACTCGCTGGAAGCCGACTACGTGTACCATGGCTTTTCTCCTTTCTCGTTGCGCGACCTGGGCAAAACCGTCAGCCCGGCCGCATTGACCGTCCTCTGCCAGGACAGCCGCGATCCTTTTTTCAAGGATTCCCCGGTGGACGATGAAGGCGAAACCTGTCCATCGCCGCTGCTGGTCGAGAACGGAGTCCTGCGCCGGTTCATTGCCGACTATCATTATCAAAAAATGCTGCGCCTGCCCGATAGGGGCCATGCCCGGCTGGAGGATTTCAGCCGCATTCCGCTGCCGCGCATGTTCGCCATTTATGTCCAACCCGGCATGTACCCGGCCGAAGAGATCCTGGCTTCGACCCCCTACGGCATCTATGCCAGGGAATTCGGGGACGGCGGTCTCGATTTCGGCGCCGGTCGTTTTTTCTTCAATATCCGCCAGTCCTACCTGATCGAAAAGGGGCGCCTGACCGCGCCGCTCGGCAACCTGACCGTCAGCGGCCAGATCCGTGAAATTCTGAACGATATCGGCATGGTCGGCGACGATTTCAAGTATGACCGCGGCATCAGCTATTGCCAGA
>JAPKZM010000091.1 GCA_026393775.1 Candidatus Aminicenantota bacterium | reverse complement strand
CATGGCGAGCGAGGCCGTGACGCTGCCCGAGGCTTTCTGCGGCTCCTACAAGCGGTCGCCGGGCCGCTATGTGCACCTCAGCCTGACGGACACCGGCAAGGGCATGGATGATGCCACCCTGGCCCGGATTTTCGAACCCTTTTTCACCACCAAGGGCCAGGGGCGCGGCACCGGGCAGGGGCTGGCCATCGTCCAGGAGATCGTCAAGGATTACAACGGCCACATCGAGGTGCAATCGGAGATCGACTGCGGCACCACCTTTACCATCTTGCTGCCGGTCTACGAAAAGGAAAGCGACCGGGCCAGCCTGGCCGGGGAGAAGGTAGCGGCGGCACCGCTGGAAGGCCTGGTCCTGCTCATCGATGACGAAGAGGTCGTGCGCGAAATCGGCAGCGACATGCTCAAGAGCCTGGGTATGAAATGCCTGACCGCCGCCAATGGCAACGAAGGCATTGAGGTTTTCAAAAAGAACTGCCCCGCGATCAAGCTGGTGATCCTGGACATCGAAATGCCGGGCCTTTCCGGGGAAAAGGTCTTCTCCGTGCTCAAGGGGCTCAACCCCGAAGTAAAAATCCTGATCGCCAGCGGCTATGGCAAGGAATACCTGGAAACGTCCAAATTCAAGGGCAAGATAGAAAATTTCCTGCCCAAGCCTTTCAACATCGAGCAGTTGTCCTACCAGATCAAGCGGCTGCTGGGCGGCCAAAATGTTCAGTGACTTTTTCATCCGCATCGCCGGAGACCGTCTGACCCGGGAAGCGCCGCAGCTCCTGAAAATGAAGGCCAACCCCGAAGTGTACATCAGCGCCGAAAGGCTGCCCGAATTCACGCCGACCCGCGTCAAGAACTTCACCGACACGCTGTCCGCTTTTCCCAGCCATACCATCCACGCGCCGTTCATGGACGTCTGGCCCGGGGCCGCCGACGAAAACATCCGCCGCTTGAGCCTGGAACAGATGCGAAAAATAATGTCCATGGCCGCGGCCTGGGAAAGCCTGTTGGTGGTCATGCATTTCAATTACGACCCCATTTATTACCGTCAGCATTTCGAGCGCTGGCTCGACCGCGCCGCGCGATTCTATCAAACCCTGCTGGCGGAGAGCGACGGCCCGCTCATCGCCCTGGAAAATATCGCCGAGCCGACGCCCTACGTCGTGCTGCAATTAATGAAGAGAATAGACCGGCCGCGGCTTGTCCATTGCTTTGACTTCGGCCACCATCACGTCTTCGCCCGCATCCCCATGGAGGAGTGGCTTTTTTACCTCGAACCGCGCCGCCATATCCATTTCCATCTGCATGACAATTTCGGCACCAACGATGATCACCTGCCCCTGGGCCAGGGTAGCATCGACTGGCAGGCGGCCAAGGCGGCCATCAGCGGCCTGGAGTGCCCTTTTTCAATCACCCTCGAGCCCCACTCCGCCTCAGTCCTGCGCACCGCCGCCGCTAATTTCAAAAGAATTTTTGCCTAAAGTGAAAAGGATCCGGCCGGGCCGGGCGTCGCTTATTTGCGGTTGTTTTTTCTCCATGTCTCGACGTAGGCCAGGAAGGCCGGCGGCGGGGCCATGATCAGAATGCCCAATTTCCCCTTTTTTACCCCGGCCGTGCCAGGATCGATGCTCCAGCGCACGCTGCCCTTCATGGCCACTTTTTTTCCGTCGATCTCCATGACCACCTCGATCTCCTTGTAGGTCGGGACGAAATGATCGCTGGTCACGGAAATGCCGCTCGACGAGATGTCGGTCAGCAGGCAGCTGAAGCTTTGGCCGTCATTGTTTATGATCACTTCCTTTTTTTCGTCAGTTTTCGACAAACTTCTGTTTCTCATCTTCCGCCTCCGGCAGAGCCTGAGTTTTTTTAGCACAAAAACCGAGCCATTTCAAGTGGAATGAATATTGTCAATGGGAACTCTTTGCAAACGTGCTTGAAACTTGGTAAAATAGCCAGATGAAAAATTTTCAGTTCATTCCCGATCCGTCGACGCTGGTGGTGCCGGGGATGATAGTGAGAAGGGCAGGACGATGATCAACGAGCAGCGGGTCGTGATAACCGGCTTGGGAGCGGTGACTCCAATCGGCATCGGCGTTGAAGCATTCTGGCAGGGGTTGCAAATCGGAAAAAACGGCATCGCCCGGGTCAGCCATTTCGATCCGGCCGGTTTTCGCTCGCAGCTGGCGGCCGAAGTGAAGGATTTCGATCCCCTGCATTGGATCGACAAAAAATCCCTCGAGCGCATGGACCGCTTCACCGTGTTCGCCGTGGCCGCCGCGGCCATGGCCATGCAGGATGCCGGCCTGGACAACCACCCCTTTGAAAAATCCCGGGCCGGGGTGATCATCGGATCGGGGACCGGCGGTTCGGCCACCATCGAAGAAGGCCATTACCGCATCCAGGAGAAGGGGCCCAATTCCCTGACCCCGTTCTTCGTGTCGAAACTGCTCATCAACATGGCTGCCTGCATGGTCTCCATCCGCTTCGGTTTGAAAGGGCATCTTTCGGCCCCGTCGGTCGCCTGCTCCACCGGCGCCAATGCCATCGGCGACGCGTTCCGCATCCTGCAGCGGGGCGACGCCGAGATCATGCTGGCCGGAAGCTCCGAGGAGGCGCTGACCCCCTTGCCCTATGCCGGTTTCTGCGCCACCCGGTCGATGTCCGCAAACCCGGATGCCGAAACCGCCAGCCGGCCTTTCGATCGCAACCGGGATGGCTTTATCATGGGCGAAGGGGCCGGCGTGGTCGTACTCGAAAATCGGGAACACGCCATTCAACGACAGGCGAAGATCTATGCCGAACTGGTCGGCTACGGCAATACCGCCGACGCCTATCATTTCACCGCGCCGGAGCCAAATGGCGACGGCATGATCAGGGTCATGAAGGCGGCCCTGAAGGACGCGGCGATTGAGCCCGGAGAAGTTGACTACATCAATGCCCATGGCACGTCGACCCCCATGAATGACAAGATCGAAAGCGCGGCCATCATGAACGTGTTCGGCGACCATGCCCTGGCCATGAAGGTCAGTTCCAACAAGTCGATGATCGGCCACCTGCTGGCCGCGGCCGGAGCGGTGGAATTCATCGCCACGGTGATGAGCGTGCACAGCGGCATCGTGCCGCCGACGATCCATTACCGGGAGCCCGACCCCGACTGCCCCCTGGATTATGTGACCCGGGGCGCCGAAGCGCTGGCGGTGCGCTATGCCGCCAGCAATTCATTCGGCTTCGGCGGAGGCAACGCCTGCTTGGTCGTCAAGAAATATAAGGATTGACATGACAATTCCAAAACTGAAAATCGGCGGCATTACGGCCGAGATACCGATCATCCAGGGCGGCATGGGTGTGCGGGTTTCGCTTTCCTCCCTGGCTTCGGCCGTGGCCAACGCCGGGGGCATCGGCACCCTGTCCAGCATCGGCCTGGGCGATTTTGTGGCCTCTTTAAGCGAATATGAAAGGATTTCCCGGGAGGCGCTGGAGTATGAGATTCGCCAGGTGAAAAAAATGACCGCCGGCCCGGTCGCCGTGAACTTCATGGGCGCGCTGAGCAATGTCAACGACCTGATCGTGACGGCCGTCGCCGAAGGAATCAAGATCATCGTCTTCGGCGCCGGCCTGCCGACAGCCCTCCCCGGGCTCGTTCCCGACCCGGCCGTGAACCTGGTGCCCATCGTCAGTTCGGCCCGGGTAGCGGAGTTGATCATGAGGGTCTGGGACAAGCGCTATGGCCGGACTCCCGATGCCTTCATTCTGGAAGGGCCGTTGGCCGGCGGACACCTTGGCTTTTCGCGGGAGCAGCTGGCGCAGCCGCGGGAATTCTCGCTGGAGCGCATTTTGCCGGAGTTGTTGGAAGTGCTGAAGGGCTACGAGGATAAATACGGCCGGAAAATTCCGGTGATCGCCGGCGGCGGCATTTTTGACGGCAGGGATATCGCCCGCATGCTCAGCCTGGGCGCCTCGGGAGTGCAAATGGCAACCCGCTTTGTCTGCACCGTGGAATGCGACGTTGCTCAGGAATTCAAGCAGGCGTATCTGGATGCCAAAGAGAAAGACATCGTCATCATCGACAGCCCGGTGGGCATGCCCGGCCGGGCCATCCGCAATGATTTTTTAATGGATCTGGAAGCCAAGGGGAAAATTCCGGTCAAATGCCCTTACCGCTGCCTGACCGCCTGCAAAGCCGACAAGGCCAATTACTGCATCGCCAAAGTGCTGTTGAATTCCTATTTGGGGGATGTAAAAAACGGGCTTATCTTCTGCGGCCAGAACGCCTATCGGGTCAACAAGATTGTGACCGTCAAGGAGCTGTTCGCCGAGCTGGTAGCCGAATTGCAGGCGTTGTAAAAAATCAAGTATAAAGTATAAAGTTAAAAGGAAAAAGTAAGAACGATAAAACATATTGCTTAGAAAAAAAACTCCATCGGTAAGAACTCTTTTTTTTCATACTTTATACTTTGTACTTTGTACTTTATACTTTTTATTTACCGTCAGCTTTGGGCCTCAGCTTCTCAATGAAGGAAGCGTCAACCCAATAGATGGCCGGGCTGCCGTAGGATTTGCATAAATCCCTGAGCTGGATTACAATGGCTATTCCGCGCCGGTTTTTCAAAATATTTCCTTCAAGAATGAGAGGAACGATGGTCAAGCGGGGCATCCTTTTTTTCTGGCTCTTTTCTTTTCTGGCCTCAGCGGGATTCGCGGTCGAGGTGCAGGCCGTGCGCGTCGCCAATGGCCCAAAGATCGACGGCCGCCTGGACGATCCCGCCTGGAGCTTTGCTGAGCCCTTCAGCGCTTTCCGCATGGCCGATCCGCTTCCCGGCGGCGAACCGAGCGAAGGAACCGAGCTGCGCATCTTGTACGACGACGGCAATCTCTACATCGGCGTCCGCTGCCTGGACAGCGAACCGGGGCGGATCGCGGCCAACTCCATGGCCCACGATGCCGGCGGCGGCGACGACGAGTATCGCGGCTGGGGAGGTGGAGGTTCGCTCGGGACCGGGGACGATGACGTCGTCCGCGTGCTGATCGACCCGTTTCAGGACAAGCGCACCGCCTATTTTTTCTCGGTCAACCCGCGCTGCGCCCGCTCCGAGGGGCTGACCTCGGGAGGGGAAGCCAGCTTGAACTGGGACGGCATCTGGGACGCCGCCAGCCGCGTCGATGGCAACGGTTGGAGCGCCGAGTTCCGCATCCCCTTCAAGACCATCTCCTTCAAGCCCGAGCTTACCACCTGGGGCATCAACGTGGAAAGGTTCATCGCCCGCAAGCAGGAGACGGTCCGCCTCGCCGGGAGCGAGCGCGACAGCAATTTCTACAACCCAATGGCTGCGGCGGCGCTGTCCGGGATCGCGGATATCAAGCAGGGCAAAGGGATCACCATCCGCCCCTATGGCCTGGGCGGCGTGCAGCAGGACCACCGGGACAGCGCCGGCACCCAGTGGAAGCTGGACGGCGGCTTCGACGTCTACAAGAATTTCACCCCCAACCTGGTGGGCGCCTTCAGCTACAACATGGACTTCGCCGAGACCGAGGCCGACGAGCGGCGCATCAACCTGACCCGTTTCCCCATGTTCTTCCCGGAGAAGCGCATGTTCTTCCTGGAGGGCTCGGAGACGTTCAGTTTCAGCTCCACCGTCAGCTTCCAGCCGTTCTTCAGCCGCAAGATCGGCCTCTACGAGGGCGAGCAGGTGCCGCTCCTCTTCGGCGCCAAGGTCTTCGGCAAGATCGGCCGCACCAACCTCGCCGCCCTCGACGTGCAGACCGAGGGATTCGCCGGGCTTCCGGGCCGCAATTTCCTCGCCTTGCGCGTGACCCAGGATATTTTCGACGAGAGCAAGGTGGGGATGATCTTCACCAACGGCAGCCCCACGGGCGAGCGCAACACCCTGGCCGCGGCCGATTTCCGCTATGCCACTTCCCGTTTTGCCGGCAATAAGAACCTCAATCTCGCCGCCTGGGCGGCCTACAATTGGAACGAAAAAACAGAAGGAAGCCACACGGGTTTCGGTTTCCGGGCCAATTATCCC
>JAPKZM010000186.1 GCA_026393775.1 Candidatus Aminicenantota bacterium | reverse complement strand
CGGGCAGATGATCCCCCTGCCGCTGCTGGTCAACGGTTTCCCGGCTGAGCCGCGCGCCGCCTACGCGGCTTACATGGAGAGCCTACAGGCGGTGTCCGACCTGCTGGAGGAGCACGGCATGGCGCGCCTGCACCAATTGCTGCGCAAGCTAAGCGACGGCAGCGATCTCGAAACCGCTTTCGCTACCGCTTACGGGCAGCCCTTCAGCCGCTGGGCGAAAAGCTGGCGGCCGGCGCCGAGCGGAGAATGAATACCCTGGCGTTACACTCGTTTCAATGGTGTGATCAATGGGAAGCAACATGAACGATTTAAAAGCCAAGAAGAAACTCTACAAGCAGACGCTGCGGCCAATGGGAATCTACCAGATTAAAAACCTCGCCAGCGGGAAAATTTACCTTGGCCGGAGCGCCGACCTGAACGGAAAGATCAACAGTGAAAGATTCCAGCTTAGAAACAACATGCACATGAACAAGGAGCTGCAAAACGATTTCAATGATTTGGGCGAGGAGAAGTTCTCCTTTGCAATCCTTGACTGTCTAGCACCGAAGGAAGATCCCGATTACGATTATGACGGGGACCTGCAGACGCTCGAAGCCATGTGGCTGAAGAATTTGCAGCCGTTCGGCGCCAAGGGGTATCATAAAAAGAAACCATAGGCAGTGTGCCGTCCTCGGGCTGTGGCAGCGCTCAAGGCGTTCCAGCGCGGGACCCGGCTGTCGGAATCGTTTTAACTGGTTTTTTTGTTCTTGTCGAACTTGTCGCGGCAGGCGCTGGAGCAGAAGTAAACAGTCTCACCCATCTGGGTTGCCGTGACAGCCAAGCTGGCCGGGACATAAGTGCCGCAGACCGGGTCTTGCTTCATTTCTTCGATCTCCTGGTCTCCCTGACGGGCGGGTGGTTTATGCGGCTTGGATTTCCCCCCCCTCCAGATCCATTTGAGGAGCGTGTATACGATCAAGGCCAGCAGGAAAAAATTAAAAAAAGCCATGTTATTTCATCAGCTCCTGTCGCGAGAGATCGCGCCCCATGCGGAATTCGGACCAGTCAAACGGGTAACGGCCGTCCAGGATGATTTCGCTCACATAGCGGCCGATGGCCGGGGAGAACATGAATCCATGGCCGCACATGCCGTTGGCGACGTAGAAGCCAGCTATTTCGGTTTTGTCGATGAACGGGCTGCCGTCCGGAGTCATGGAATAACAACCGCCCCAATGGCGGATGACCCTGGCCGTAGCCAGCTTGGGCACCAGGCGGGCGGTGCGTTTGGACATTTCCACCAAAAATTCCAGGGAGGATTCGGTTATAATGCCCGGCTTGTTCGGAACCGGGCTGTAGCAGCCGATAACCTGGCCGTTGCTGCGCTGATAGAAGTAACAACCATCGGCGCGGTAATCGACGACCATGGTCGCGAACAGGGGGGGGACGCGGTCGGTGATGAAGGCTTCGTGCTCTTCCGGGGCGATGGGCAGCTCCAAGCCGGCCATGCGGCCTATCTCCTGCGCCCAAGGGCCGGCGGCGTTCAAAAGGACGCGACTGTGAAATGTCTCTCCAGCCGTGGTTTTCACGCCTATAACGGCGCCGTTTTCAAGCAGAATTTCACTCACCTCGGTAAAAAAGCGTACTTGCGAATGGAGTCTTTTTATTTCCTGGATGTAGCCTTCGATGACCTTGAATGGATAGGCCTGGCCGTCCTCTGGAGAGAATACCCCGCCCAGGAGGCCATCGGGATTCAATTGCGGGGCGATTTTCAGGCAGGCGGCGGCGTCCAGGATTTCCACGGCCAGACCCAGTTTTTTTTGCACGGGCAGGATGGCCTTGAATATTTCCAGGCGCTGGGGGTCATGGGCCAGGAACAGGTAACCCCCCTCGGAATATTCCACCGGGAAACCAAATTCCTCTTTCATCAGCCGGAATTGCCGGACACTTTCCTGCATCAGGCGAATGGTGCCCGGGGTTGAAAATTGCTGACGGATGCCGCCGATGCAGCGGCCGGTGGAGCCGGAACCGGGGTATTTCTTTTCCAGGACCAGGACCTTTTGGCCGCGCCGGCTCAGGTGGTAAGCGGAGGCCAGGCCGATGATGCCCCCGCCGATGACGATGACATCAACCGTCGGGTTCATGAACTCAGCCGATGTTTTTTATCGAACCGAGCAATTCCAGTGAAATGACGTGCTTTTGAATTTCGTTGGTCCCTTCGTAAATTTGCAACAACTTGGCGTCGCGCATCATTTTTTCGACCGGATACTCTTTCATGTAGCCATAACCGCCGAAAAGCTGGACGGCGTCGACGGTGACTTCCATGGCCACGTCGGTGGCCATGACTTTGGCCATGGCCGACTCCTTGGAGGCCTTCATCCCTTGGTCCAGCATCCAGGCGGATCGGTAAACCATCAGCCGTGCCGCGTCGATGGCGGTGGCCATCTCGGCCAGCTTGAAGGCGTTGTGCTGGAAGGAGGCGATGGGGCGTCCGAATTGAATGCGGGTCTGAGAGTATTTAAGCGCCTCTTCGAAGGCGGCGCGCGCCACGCCGACTCCCCCGGCGCCGACGGCCGGCCGGGCGTAATCGAGCGTCTTCATGGCGATAATGAATCCCATGCCTTCTCTTTTCAACAGGTTTTTAGCCGGGACCTTGACTTCGTCAAAGAAAATCTCGGCCGTGTTGGATGCCCGGTGGCCCATCTTGTTTTCATGCTTGCCGACCGAAATTCCGGGCAGATCCATGGGGACGATGAATGCCGATAAACCGCGGGCGCCGCGGTTTTTGTCGGTGGAAGCGAATATGACACCCACTTTGGAAACGCCGGCGTTGGTGATGAACGTCTTCGAGCCGTTGAGCACGTAAAAATCGCCCTTGCGCACGGCAGTGGTCTGAATGGCCGAATTGTCCGATCCGGCCTCTTTTTCGGTCAAGGCGAAACAGGCGAAGCCCATTTCCCGGGTCAGGGGGACGAGGAATTCCTTTTTCTGTTCATCGCTGCCGAACAGCACGATGGGCGTGGTGGCCAGAGTGTTGGCCATGATCGATGTATACATGCCGGCGCAGCCCCA